>JBEKWZ010000001.1:0-35893 GCA_049512555.1 Candidatus Sulfotelmatobacter sp.
GGGCCGAAGCCGCCGTTCGAACATTTGGAGGTGGATCAGAAGTACTCGTGGCTGAAGGCGCCAAGGTATCAGGATCATGCGATGGAAGTGGGGCCGCTGTCGCGGATGCTGGTGGCGTATGCCTCTGGGCATCCGGATGTGAAGCCCGTGGTGGACGCTGTGCTGGCGAAATTGAATGCGCCAGCGACGGCGCTGTTTTCGACTTTGGGACGGATTGCAGCTCGGGCGATCGAAGCGAAAGTGATGGCGGGACAGGTCAGCAAGTGGGTGGCAGAGTTGGGCGACAAGCTGGGACACGGTGACTTGCGAATTCATAACGGAGAGAAGTGGGACCCTGATACCTGGCCGAAGGAGGCGCAGGGATGGGGTTTCCACGAGGCGCCGCGGGGATCTCTGGGACACTGGGTGCACATCGAAGACAAGAAGATTCAGAACTATCAGTGCGTGGTGCCTACGACCTGGAATGCCGGACCGCGGGATGCCAAGGGACAGCGCGGGGCTTATGAGGCGGCGCTGATGAAGACGCCCATTGCCGATCTGGAGCGGCCGGTGGAGATTCTGCGTACGGTGCATTCATTTGATCCGTGCCTGGCGTGCGCAGTGCATGTGGTGGACGCGCGAGGACGGCGGGTCATCCAGGTACGAGCGAGTTGAGAATCGCGCAACGCTACTGAAGGAGGCGGCAATGGGCTCACTGGCACCAGGACAACATGCATGGAGCGAGGCTCATCGACCCTACCCTTCGACCTTGCCGGTGCGCACGTATGTGTGGGAGTTGCCGGTGCGCGTCTCGCACTGGTTCATCGTTCTGTCCATCGGCGTGCTGGCTTTCACGGGTTATTACATGCACAATCCGTTTATCGTGGCCACGGGCGGCACACAGTTTCTGATGGCCAAGATGCGGTTCCTTCATCTCGTAGCCGGGTCGGTGTTCATCAGTGCGTTTCTGCTGCGCATGTATTGGTTTTTTGTGGGGAATGACTGGTCGAGTTGGCGGTCGTTTTGGCCCATCAAGAAACGGCAGTGGCGAGGCATGGGGAACATGGTCGCCTACTACAGCTTCCTCAAGAAAGACCTGGCGCACTATGTGGGGCACAACGCGCTGGCAGCGGTGACGTATCTGCTGATGTTCACCTTCATGCTGATTGAGATCATCACCGGCCTGACGCTGTATACGCAGGTGAGAGGATCGTGGCTGCTGGGGTGGCTATTCCGCTGGATTCCCGGAGTCATCGATATTCAATATCTGCGGCTGGCGCATTTCTGCATCATGTTCACGTTCTTCGCGTTCGTGATTCATCATGTGTACAGCGCCGTGCTGGTTTCGTGGGAAGAGCGCAACGGGCTGATCGAGAGCATATTCACGGGATACAAGTTCATCCCCAAGCACGAACTAGATGAGGATTCGCGCCAGGTGAAATGATGGAAGCAGGGCCGGGCAAGACCGTGGTGCTGGGGCTGGGGAATGTTCTTCACGCCGATGATGGAGCGGGAGCACAGGCGATCCAGCGACTGCGCGAAGATCGGCGAGTGCCGGCGGATGTGAGCCTGGTAGAAGGTGGGACCCTGGGACTGGAGCTACTTTCTTACGTTTGGGATTGTTCGCGCCTGATTGTGATTGATGCGGTGGACGTGGGCGAGGCTCCGGGCACGGTGGTGCGGATGTCGGGGGAGGAATTGAATTCCTTGCCCGGCAACAGCAGCGTGCACCAGTTGGGGGTCTCCGATCTGCTGGTGGCGCTGCGAGTGCTGGCGCAGCGGCAGCCTGCAGTCGTCCTGCTGGGCGTACAGCCTGCGAATACGGATTGGAGCACTGAGTTGTCTCCTAGTGTCACGGCGGCGATGAGTTCCTTGGTGGAGACAGCGGTGCGAGAGTTGTGGCAAGAGGGACAGGCAGAGTCCGTGCCGTGAGGCCTTTCAAGTCAATCGGGCAACAGCCTTGTATCTGCTGCGCCAAGCAAACCAAATCAGAGGGCAGGGCACATGCGGATGCCTTATCGCACGACGTTGGCCGAGTGCAGAGAGGCGATGAGGCGGTTCCTTGACCTCTGCCGCTTCGAAACCAAACATGGCGCTCGAAACGACGGTCCAGGGGTTCTCGCTGGCTGGATCGCCGTCATCCTGGTTTGGGCTGCGGTGATTGCTATGTTGCTGGCAATGGTTGGTGCTTTACTCGGCCCAGCCGAATAGAAGTCGAATGAGATCGCTTGGAACCCTCTACCCGGCGCTCCTCCGGCTCGAGCCGGCTCGGTCGAGTACTTTTGAGATTCTGACAGAAGATGCCCAACTCAGGGTCCGGCCCGGCTGCGGCGCATCAACTGTGGCAGGAGGATCAGAATCAATCCATAGAACAGAAGCGAAACGACCAGTGACGCGGCGTTGCCGAAGCGCAAGTCTTCGAACAGAAGCTTCAGGGTTCCGAAGGCGACGGCCGCATAAGCAACCCAGCCCAGTTCGACGCACTTCCAGCGCGCACCGGCATAACCGAGCACCAGCGCCAGCGCGCAGTTTACGACGGTTCGGATCACCGAGAGTCTCGAGGCGTTGAGTTCCAGACGACTCGCGGCCAGCCATACGAATGTCGCCACCGCCAGCGCGGCCCCTGCAAACCCGACCAGGATTGCAGGAAACACCCAAAGCAGCCTCCGTTTCGGTGGCTCTTGCGCGGCCAGCGCTCCCTGGGACCCAAAAACGTAACAGAGCGCGGCCAGGGCGGCGACCGTCCAAACACTCCAGTCGGGCGCCGCGGGCACGGTTCCAGCCAGCGCACTCGCAACCCAATTCGGCAGCGACGAAGCCGTCGCTGCGGCGGCCAGATAGAACGACGCGTGCAGGCCAAGGCTCAGCTTGCTGGTCCTTGCATACACGAGCGCCGTGGCGACTGCGGCCAGACCCAGGAACGGCACGCGCAGATTTGCGGAGAGCAGCAGGTAGCTCCCGGCCAGAAGCAGCGCCGCCGCATAAGTGGCGAAGACTCTCCGATCGCGGGTGTAGGCTTCGTCGGTGAATCGTGCCAGCGTTCCCCAGTAACAGACCGCTGCCAGCAACAGCGAAACCACGCCGAGGGCAGAAGCAGCTTCGCCGTGGCTGGCTCGCATAGTGCCAAAGCCCGCAAGCCCGAACGCCAGTATGCCCTGGCCGATTTCAAAGATGGTGATCCGGTGGCGGAGTACAAAAGTGCGAACGCCTACGCTCGCGCCATAAATCGCAAACAGAAGCAGGCATAGCGACGTGATCGTGGCGGGCGCGGCGGCGTGATATCCCTCGGGCACTCCGTCAGGGGAGGTCATCACGTACACCAGCAGCCACGCCGCAAAATCAGCGGCCAGGGCCGGCACGGCTCGCAGGCTGAGCCCGTGTTCCAAGCAGGCCGCAGCTTCCGTGGCCAAAGCCACAGCCAGCAGAGCGGCCGTGAGCGGCACGAGTTCGTGGGTTGCAATGATCAGGGCCAAGGCTGTGAGGACCGTCGCCAGAGTTGCCACCCACGGAATCAGCTGCAGGTTCCACCGCCATGACAGCGCCAGAGCCAGCACGACGAACGCAACCAGCACGACCGCAGTGAAGGCCGGCGCCAGGACCTGGAAGCGAACGGTCGATTCCCACAGCAGAGGGGAGAGGATGAGCGCGGAAGTGATCCCGAAGGCGACGCTGGCAAAGCGGTTGGCGGCGTGAATGCGAACCGCCCAAACCATCCACAGACCCGCGTATACGATGGCCACGACTAGGATCGGCAGCTTTGGGATGGCGCTGGATTCGGCAATGGCGCGGAGCAGGTAGGCTCCGGCGATTCCCAGGACCGCCTTGCCGAGTATCGGCACGGCCCCGCCTGCCATTTCCGCCGGTGAAGATCCAAGCCAAGTGGCCACAGGTCGCGTTGTTTCGGCGACAAAGTCGGACGATTGAGCAGCGGCGGGATGCTCTCTTTCCGGTTGTCCTTCGAGGGCAGAAACGCGGCGTTCCAGTTCCCGGATTCGTTCACTCAGCCGTTCCACATCGGATGCGACGCTGTCGACAGCTTGCGCCATACGCTACTCCGCATCTGCCCCGTGGAGGGGGCTAGTTGGTTCCGTGCGCCGGAGTTGCACCGGAGGCGGGAACGGAGCCCGCGTCCGGCCACGGCGGGAGGAGTTTTACCAGGACCCAGAGGATTGGAAAAGGAAGAAGCATGAGCGCGATCGCGGTCAAAAGTCCTTCCCGCGTGGCAAAGGCCATCTTATAAGTGGTGTAGCCGAGGAAACTCTTGGAGAAAAGCTGTCCGCCAATCACAACGTTCCAGCGCATGGCGAAAATGCCGATGACAGTCAGGCATCCGGCAAGCGTGTAGATGCGTTTGCGGAGCGTGCCGGTCAGACTCACGACCTGAGTCAGCCCCAGCAGCACGATGGGGGTCACCGTGCCGAGGAGAATCTGGATGATGACCTGCGACACCCAAAGACGCGTGTGCACCATGAAGTCGAGGCTGCGGAAGGACTCGTCCGCTTCATAAATGCGTTGCAGCAGGTCGAGCATTTCCAGGCTGAAATCGATCACGAAGACGTAGAACAGATATTGCGCAATCGTATCCAGGCAGCGGATGTCGATTTCTTTTCCGCGCAGACGCGTGGTCACCATGTAAAGCAACATCACCGCCGCGATGCCCGAGACCATGGCCGAAAAGATGAAAACGATCGGCATCAGCGGCGACGACCACCAGGGGTTCGCCTTCACCGATCCGAAGATGAAACCGACATATCCGTGCAGCAGAAAAGCAGAAGGAATTCCGATCACAGTAATGAAGTAGCCCAGTCTTTCGTCAATGTGCAATGACCGTTCGCTGATGTTGCTGGAGCCCAGGGTGAGCAAGCGGTAAATCAGACGCGTGACGCCGGTTGTGGTCTGGGATTTCAAGACAATGTCGCGGCGGTAGTCGAGCCAGATCTCCAGCAGCAGAACGGCCATGAGGTACCAGAGATAGACGAATCCGAACATGGCCATGGCGGAAGAACGGTGCGGCGTCAGGTACATTTCCAGGGAGCGCTCAGGATGTCCCAGGTGCAGCTGCAGGGGCAAGGGAGCAACCAGCAGAAAGGCCAGTGCCGTGAGCAGCGCGAGGCGGTAGGTTGGCTTCACTGCGTCCACGCGGAACACGCGTTCCAGCGAAGCCAGGATGAACGCGCCCGCCACCAGTCCCGTGATGAAGGGATACAGAACGATGAGCACGCTCCACTGGAGCTCCACTTCGTTCGGATACATGAAGCCTTCGACCGGGATTTGCACGTGCCTCCTTCTTCATCTCTCGAACTGGCCCCGAACGAATGCGGCCGGGGCTACGCGTTCTTATCGAACCGAACTTATCGCACGGAACCATCCATGCCGTTGTAAAAGACCTTTGCCCCAGTCGCCATGTGGGGTTTCAAGACCTGCACCGTGTGAGTTCGCAAGAACTCGTGAATCGGGTCTTTGGGGTTCTTCAGGTCGGCGAGCTGGCGGGCGCCGGTGGGGCAGACCTCGCAGCAGGCCGTCGTCAGGCCCTTGGTGATGCGGTGATAGCAGAGCGTGCATTTCTCGGCCGTATTGGTTTTGGGATTGATGAAGCGGCAACCATACGGACACGCCTGCACGCAATAACGGCAGCCCAGGCAATAACTCTTGTCGACCAGCACCACTCCATCGGGCGTAACGAAGGTCGCGCCCACGGGGCAAACCTGTGTGCAGGGAGAATCTGCACAGTGGTTGCACAACTTGGGGACGAAGAAATTCTTGCCGCCGATTTCATTGGGCGGGAAGCCCTGCTTACCGCCATCCGGCGATTCCACTTCGGGGCGTTCGATCTTCCAGTCGTCCACGTGATAGCGCTCAATCCAGGTGCGGTAGTAGCCTTCGGGGACGTCGTTTTCTTCCGCGCAGGCGCGAACACAACTGCCGCACCCGATGCACTTGGGGATGTCGATGAGCATGCTCCACCAGTGCTCGGTCATCTTGTAGTTGGGTGCGGCTTCGGGCGTGCCCGCCTGGACGTATTTCCAGGCAACGGCGGCGGCCGGCAACAAAATCAGTAAGCGACGGCGGGTGATGTTCATTATTTCTTGCCCTCCGTCGCAGGTTTCGTTTCCGCTGCGATTTGAATCTTGGGCCGGTGAGGCTGGTGGCAGGTGTCGCAGGCGAGGCCTCCCGAGTGATCCGCGGTTGCGACCTGCGGAAAGCCTTTGGGCTTGGCACTGTTGGCTTCGTGGCAGCGGGCGCAGACGACCACGGTGTCGAGCTTCGCCGGTTTCACGGAGGCAGGATCGTCGGCATGCCTGGCCTGCGCTCCGTGGCAAGCTTCGCAGGGAACCACCACGTGCTTGCCCTGCTTTTTCTGCTCGACCACGTCGACATGGCAAGCCTCGCACGTATCGTGGCCGGCGAAGGCCACGGGACGGGCCGCGATCTCGGCGATGGCATCGCCTCGATAGTGTCCGTACTGGCCAAAACTGTGGGGAACGACGAGGGCGCGCAGCGTGACGAAAGCAATCAGTGCGATCGCCATGACGGCCGCGAGCCGGACGAGGTGTTCAATATCTTTGAACAAGTTGTGCGCCCTACTCGGGGCGCGAGTCGCGCAACATGGCGCGATGCTCTTGGATACCTGAGGAATGTCGCGGGAACGATGACTGAGATCACAGGAAGCTGTGACGGCACTCACGATGCACAGTCACTGAGGTCAAGCCCGAAGCGGCCGCGGGCTACGCCCAAAGTTGGAAGCGAAACGGGGATCGTTGACGGAAACGGGCGATGGTGCTCATTGACCCCGAACAGTGTGGGGCGATTGCGAATGCGTCTATCAGCGTGACATGGCGAGCGAGTCACGAGCACATGATCTTTCGATGGTTAGCCAGTGGCGGGCACCATCACCGGAAAATCAAACACCGCTGTAGGCTGCACGACAGACCATCCAGATTGACGGCCTGTAAGATTTGCCCACCATGAGCCGGAAGCTGGTGTGGATTGAGCAGCAGCGTTTTCGGGGTTTTGGTTGTTCGGAATGTGGCTGGCGGTTCAAACCTACTGAAACGCTGGCCGGCCCGTCTTTCAACGAAATGATGCGAAACTTCGAGTTGCAGCGCGACAAAGAGTTTACGTCCCATGTTTGCGCCGATCACCCCAAGGAGGATTAGGTACCCACCGGCCCGATCAAAATATCGAGGCGCCGCCTCCCCGGAGGTCCCGGCGCAATCCGATCGGGCAAACTTATGTAATTCCACCGTAACCAGTGCAATGTAATCTTTCATGAAATTGGCCTAAACCGTAATGTCGTCCTGTGTGGGCGGAATGATTCGCACGAAAAGTGCATCTGATCTTCTGTTCATCGTTAGCCCGAGAGGCGCAATTCGGCCTGCGAGGTACCCTGCGCCAAAGCACCAAGGAACATGAGCCCAGACCCAATCACCGCGATTACCGCTTGGACGCACCGATCGAGCAACGAGAAGATTCGGCAGTACGGGCGCGGCGAGGAGCCGGGCCTCAGCGAAGTTGAGCGCTACCTGACCGAGTACGGCATCACCGCCAAGAGTTTCCCCGTCAAGGGCGAGGATGGGCGCGAAGTCACCTTCCGCGGTGAGCGGAAGAAGCTGAAGGGTTTGGTCAAGCATCTGCTGGGAGAAGCAATCGACGATTCGTGGGAATGGGGTACGTTTCACTGATCTGCCGAACCGAACGAAAGCTCCACTCGAAGCAGAGCTTGAGCCGCTGAAACGGCCCCAACGGCTCGAGCCTTCGGCAAGACAGAGTTCCACGGTTGATGAAACCAGCGATTTCACACATTGACCCTCGGAACCGGGGCGGCTGAGGTCGATGAGTGTAATTGGCGATTTTTCGCCAACAAACGATCTGAGGTACTTTGTAGAATTGGTTCAGGTCCTTTCCACGTTAATGCCAAATCGTCTGAGTCGATCCATCCGCTGCCCTTACTGCAGAATCGGAGACGAATTTCGCCCAATGCTAAACCGCGTGGAGGGCTGGTTACGCTGCGAGAGCTGCGGCCATGACGCTATGCCGCTAGACCCCGAGTTCAGATGCGCGTGTTCGAACTGCGATGCTTCTCAGTCACGCCTATTCAGGACCCAAGTCAAAGACGCAGATTAGCGTCCGAGGCGATAGCCTCATAATCCACCCCTGTCGGATTTTGAGCAGAATCGAAATATTACAACAGTCAGGCACGCGGACGGTTGGTGGCGTTGTGGACTTCTTCAGCCTACTCAAAGGCCGACTGCATAGTGTTTCGTTTTGCTCAGACCCAAAGCCAGAATCTAGCCCATCATGTCTGCAGGGGTGACTTCGATGCCCTACGTGTTCGACTGGAGGGACTATGTTAGGTATGGGTGTGGTCGGAACTATTATTGTGATTCTGGTGATTGTGTGGCTCGTGCGTCGCGTTTGACGCGGGTTTCTCAAGTGGCGTCTTCGATGCGATTGATCGCAAATTGGAGGAAGTGGAATGGCTACTCAACTATGCCAGAAATGCAAACAAGCGCATCCCGGTCGCGTCTGCGATTACGACGAACAAGGTGAGTGCGCCGAGACGATTGATGCCAAGGAGGCTGCTCAACCCAGCGACGCACCATCAAACGACGGAGTCGGCGCACCTTCCGATCCACCATCTGCTGGACGGCACAGTAACAAAGTTTGAATCGGGTTCGGTGATTCGGTCTGGCGTGAGCGCTCTTGACCAGACTGGCCGAATCCGAGTTGGTAGCATCAACTTCTAGAGCCCCGTCACACGCCAGCCGAAACTATAAACTTGTAACCGGCTCCCGTTCGGGTTATTCAGCCGAGGAGTAAGACCATGACGTACTTAATGACTAAACCATGCCCCATCTGCAAGAAACAATTGTCTAAGCAACTACCTACCGAAAGCGTAAAGTGTTCCTGCGGTAACCATGTTTGGCAGGGCTAGATCCAGCGATAGGCGATCGCCCATTCTGATGCCCGCGCGACTACGCAGTCACGCATCTTCGCGGTGCTGCCGGGAGATTTGGAACGCATACAGGCCTCAAGTATGTAGCGCTCGGCTGCGTCCCGATGAGCTTAGAACGGGTTGACCTGGGGAAAGTGAATCTTCAGTTTCTCGCAAATGAAGAGAATCAGGATCGCGCCGAGTGTGGAAAAAATGAGACCAGCAGGGTGGTACCGTTCGTTTGTCGGGCGCCAAAGCATGTGACTAACGCCGCCACCGATGATCGATCCGATGATGCCGAGCACGGTTGTCCAGAACATCGTCATATGGACGTGCATCACCGTTTTCCCGATGAACCCCGAGATTAGCCCAATCAGGATATACCAGATTAAGTGAAACATACTTTACCCTCAGCGTTTGGCTTCAGAACGTCTCGTTGGCCCTCTTCGTGCGACCCCGCCGCGTGCGGCGGAAGATCGAGACACGGTGTTTTCTGGGTCAGAACAAAGTTCATTTCGTTCGCCAGTTCCGTCAACTTCTCAGGATCTTGTTCGCCAAGGCACCGGGCCGCCAATTCTTTCCACCGCTCAAAGTTTTTCGACACATCGTCCTGATTTCCTTCGATACGACAAATTTTGGGACGCTCTCGCAGGCTC
Source organism: Candidatus Sulfotelmatobacter sp. (assembly GCA_049512555.1). Classification (GTDB taxonomy): domain Bacteria; phylum Acidobacteriota; class Terriglobia; order Terriglobales; family Acidobacteriaceae; genus Sulfotelmatobacter. The sequence goes on from JBEKWZ010000001.1 coordinate 9,571, forward strand.
AACTTTTCCCGTCGTACCGGGTCCACGTTGTAATCCGAAGTCACAAGTGTGAGTAGACAGATTAGGCTCACAGCCAAACATCCGTCTGTCCAATATTGACCACATCGACGGGTAATGCCGTCCAGACTGTCAGTGCGCTATCTCGGCTGCAAACAGAATCTGGGACACCCGATCAATACAGGCCAAGGCGCTGACAACTTTATTTGTTTCCTCGCCAGACATTCTCCCCAGCACCCGCAATCACCTACGGCCTCGAGACTAGAAAGGGAACATTGATGCCTTAACATGCAACTCTGCTGCTTTGCCGGTCCATCGAAGCCTGCAACTATTACAGCATTGCAATGTTTCAGGAGGACCTCGATGAAACGCGCCAATCGATCAGCCAAACTGTGGGCTGCTGCCTTTGTGTTTTCCTTCGTCGCTTTCAATTCTCAATCTGGCGTATGTCAATCGTCTGCCCAGCGAGCCCAGTCTTTGGACGAGCGTCTACCCCTGCTCTTCGAACAAAACGTAGGACAGACAAAATCTCAAGTGCAGTACCTGGCCCGCTCAGGACGATACCAGGTCTATTTGCTCCACAACGGGGCTGTGCTGAAGGTCGCTGGCAAGGAGCGCAACGCCGTGGTCCGGACGACCCTGCGCAAGGCAAACGAGAACGCTCCGGTTGACGGCGTAGAGCCACAGTCCGCCAAGACAAACTATCTGCTCGGCCCTAGCACTGCCTGGAAGACAGGCGTCGCGAACTTCGCTGCCGTGAAGTATGAGGGAGTGTACCCGGGAATCAATCTCAAGTATTACAGCCGGCAGCAACAACTGGAATATGACTTCGACGTCGCACCACTAGCCGATCCATCCACGATCTCGCTAAATATCGAGGGCGCAGACAAAATCACAATGGACAAAGATGGCGCGCTGGTGCTGAAGACAGTAGCGGGAAATGTGCGTTGGCTGAAGCCATTGGCGTATCAGCAATCGGAAACCGGCCGTCAGCCCGTCGCCGCCGCGTACCGCATCCACGGAAATCACGTCAGCTTCAAGCTTGGAGCTTACGACCGAGCAAAGTCTCTGGTCATTGATCCAGCCATGGTCTACGGAACGTTTCTCGACGGAAGCACCGCTGATCGCTACACCGGCTTTCTGGTTGACTCCGCCGGCTTCGCCTACATTGTCGGCTATACCTTATCCTCCGACTTCCCGGTCACTCCTGGCGCCTACCAGAATTTTCACACGCAGAATTACGAGGCTTTCGTTTCCAAGTTAAGCCAGGATGGCTCGTACCTTCTCTGGTCGACGATGGTTGGAGGTACGGGGCCTAACACTGGATCGTCGCCGGGCGGCTTCGCGTTAGACCCCACCGGAAACGTGTACATTGTCGGGGTAACCGGCGACTATACCGTCAACAATAACAGCGGGGCTCTGATTCCCTCCGTTTCCACATTTCCTACAAGCGCAGGCGCGTACAACCGCACGGAGCTCGCCGGCTGGCGTGAGTTCCTGGTGAAACTGAACAGTACGGGCAGCGCTTTGGACTTCTCGACTTTCCTGAGCGACCAACCCAACATCATTCCTTTCGCGGTGGCCGTCGATTCCGCGAGCAATGTATATGTGACCGGAGAATACAACCATGCCAGCGGCCTTGTCGCCCCGTTCCCGGCTACATCCGGCGCTTACCAATCGACCTACGGGGGCGACAACGACGCTTTCGTCATGAAGTTCAATTCGACGGGAACCACGTTGGACTATGCCACACTCGTCGGCGGCGAATACGACGACATTGCCTACCAGATCATGGTGGATTCCGCCGGAAACGCAACCATCGATGGCCCCACCTACTCCCCTGATTACCCCATCACCTCGAACGGCCTCAGGCAAGCCAGCAACGCCGGGGGCTTCATCACTACATTGAATACCACCGGCACCGGGCTGATTTATTCCACCGTGCTCAACGATGTGGCGAACATCAAAGTAAAGCGCGATGCTGCTGGCTACTACTATGCCGGAGGTTCGGCGGGCCTGAACTTGCCAACCACAAAAACCGCTTTCCAGCGAACTTTTCCCAGTACTGCAACTCAAACCCACCAGGGTTTTCTTACCGAAATCGACCCGTCCGGGAATCTGGTCTATTCGTCTTATCTGGGCGGCAAGGTAGCCTCTCCGACGTCGGAGGACACACAGATTCTGCTCGTATCACCCAATAGCGTGGTCGTTGGCGGCGATCGCTCTTCTGACTCTACGTTCCCGGTGACCGATCGCAGCTACGAGCAGGACGCTTGCTCTTTTCTCGCCAAGTTCAACACCCAGGCTTCGGGCGCCGCTTCGCTGCTGTACTCAGGATGTACGCCCGTGAACGGGACCAACAACATCACCGTGAACCTGTTCCGGGGTGTCGGATATTTCTCTGACTCGCAACTCTATATCGACGCCGACGACAACCTCTACGCCATCAATGAGAACGGCCCCGCGTCCTCCAACGCTTTTCAGAAAGCTCCGCCGAGTCTGGGCTCGGGCGACGGCTCTTATGTCTGGTTCGGAAAGTACAATCTTGGCCAGCCCGGCAGCGGAGGCGTGAATTTAAGCGCTCCTGCTCTGGTGTACTCATACCCCTACGGAAACCCTGTCACGTTCCGAGCCACGGGACGAAGTCCACAATGCTCCGCCGGTGTAGCCGCGATGCGCGTCTATACCGCGCCCGGTGTGGCCGCTTATACCACGTTAGGCGCTACTCTTGATGCCAATATTTATTTTCCCGTTACCGGTTCAGACATTCTGCAGTTCAACGCTGTGATTGTGGTTTACGACAATTGTGGGAAAGCGTTTTCGTTAACCGTCCCTGTCCTGGTCCAGGCATCTACCGTAACCCCTCCCACTCCAGTCGTGGTTTCACCGGCCGACGGATCGAATTCCTACGGCGGGCCGATTGGCGCAGTCACTTCGCCCGTTCATTTCGTTGCCAGTGCCACCGCGCCCACCTGCAGTCAGGGCATCTCTGCCATGCGCATCTATACCGCGCCTGGGGTCGCAGCCTACACCGTGAGTGGCGCTTCGCTCGACACTTACCTGAGCCTGACGCCTGGTACCTACAATGTTGTCGTGCAAGCTTGGGATAAATGCGGAGGCGTGTACAAAACACCGCTGACGGTGACGGTCGAGTAGTTGCTAGGCACAGTCTTCGATTCACGATTCGCGCGGCGGTTTGATTGAAGTCCTAAGAGTGCTTCAGTTTGACGTGGACGCGAAACGCGTTATCGAGCAGTTCATTGGTTTCCGATCGCGTATTCTGTGTATCGGTCACCGCCTTTTCGACACAGATGATCTCACGGCACTCAGAGCATCTGCCGAAGCGATGACTGGCGCGATCCATTTCGTCCCTCGGTCCAAGCCAACCCGCGTCGGTCAACTCTGGTTTCTTCATGCCCCAGTTTCCCACAGGCCGGACGGCTTGGCTAGCCCTGCGAGTCTGGTGAACGCGTGTGTGCGCCAACAGTCTTTCTGATTGTGGCCACAGTTCCCAGCATTCACTCTTGAAACGGTCAGCACCGGGAATGTTTGACTTTCGATCACACCGGTGCAATCATTGTTTCGTCGAGCGCGGACCAAGTTGTTCCCCGCAGAATTGCCGTTGCTCTCCCTTTCTTGCGCATCTCTTCATCCTTTTCATACGACATTGCCTTCCGCGCATTTCGGAACTCTTAAAAGGGGACCGACCATGAAACCCGGGGTTGCGGTCAAGAAACTCAGCAAATTCGATACCAAGACATTCCTTTCAACCATCGACGGCGGCAGGAAACTCTTAGCTTTTCCCAAGAAACGGACAGTCTTCGCTCAGGGCGACTCGTCCGATGCTGTTTTCTATGTACAGAAAGGGAAAGTAAGACTTACGGTTATCTCGAAGACCGGAAATGAAGCCACGATCGGCATCCTGAACGAGGGCGAATTTTTCGGAGAAGGTTGCCTTGCCGGGCAGCCTCTCCGCCTCTGCTCGGCAACCGCAATGACCGATTGCTCCATAATGCGAATCGATAAGAAGTCCATGATGGAAGTGCTTCACGGGGAACACGCGTTTTCCGATATGTTCGTGGCATATCTGTTGAGCCGGAATATCCGATACGAGGAGGATTTGGTTGACCAGCTTTTCAATTCCAGTGAAAAAAGACTGGCCCGAATGTTGCTACTGTTGGCTCACTTCGGCAAGGACGGAAAGCCCGAATCTGTGATCCCCAAGATCACTCAGCAGACCCTCGCAGAGATGATCGGCACAACTCGCTCACGGGTAAGCTATTTCATGAACAGGTTCAGGAAATTGGGGTTCGTTGACTATCGCGCCGGCGATGTCTTACAGGTTCACAGTTCTCTTCTCAACGTCGTTCTCCACGACTAGAGACTCCACCGCTGCGAAGTGTGCCGTTAATCTCATCTGCTCCCTCTCGGCTTCGCCATTTCCTTGATGAGTTCGACAAGGGTCGTTCCTGGCCGAATGTTTCTTGGTTTCGTTTACCCCTGATGCCCACAATGTCACGAGCCGACCACAGGTCAATGTGGACCAAAGACCAGCACGCTACGTTCTGGCGTGTTATAGTGGCCGCCGGGGTGGTTACCACCTTCTCCTCTTTCAGGTCTTCTGACCTAAGCCAGTCCATCTGAAGTTCTCCCCCCTTAGGTGTTTTAGCGAGAGAGCGATGTGCCCATGCCTTTTCAAGCGATCTTGCGCGAAGTCGATCATCTGAACAAAGTCAGTACGCGTCTCGAAGCATTGGCGGAGAAACATACGCCATTGTCCGAACCACTCATAACAATCGCCGGAACTGTTCGTAATACGGCCACTCTCCTGGAGGTCCTGGTGGCAACGAAAGGTCCGAAGCCAATCTGAGCTCGATAGAAGACTCTGCCCAGGGCAAGATCGTTTGGAGGCACTGGAACTGCTCCAGTGCAGGCAGGTTTGCGCGTTTGCAGCATCTCCATCTCGTAGTCGATTTGGAACCCGCACTGCGGCAGGCCATTTTACGAAAGTGGTCAATTTTGACCAGACAAATATTTGTCGGCTGAGTAGATTCTCTGATCATGGCCTGACCCATGCACCGACTCAAATGGGTGATCCGGTCGTGAAGGGTTGTATAGCATTCGCGTGTCCTAACTCCGCTCCACGTCGAGCACAAGCCAGCTTGTAACTATCCAGAGGAGATGTGGCCATGGATTCCCCCCTTGTGTTGTGCATTGACGACCTTCCCCCAGTCCTGGAGCTTCGCAAAGCGACTCTGGAGTCTCATGGTTATTCCGTCAAGATCGCATCGAGCGGCCACACCGCGATGAAGTTGTTGGAGGATGCACCAGTGGCCGCCGTTCTGCTGGAATACAAACAGGAAGGCATAGACGCGGAAGCCGTAGCTTGGCATATCAAGCAACGATTTCCCAAGCTACCAATCATCTTGCTATCAGCGTATGCCGAGATGCCTGAGAGGATCCTGTGGTTGGTGGATGAATACGTGATGAAGAGCGAACTGCCGGAACGGCTGGTACCGATCATTGAACGAGCGTACAGCCGTGCATCGCGTTCGAACGAACGATGCCAGGCTGGCCAGGCAGCAGCGTAAACGCTCTTCCTCATGGCCGTTTCAGGCCTCTCTCTGCCCCGAAGCTGATGACGATACCGTCCCTTGCTTCTATTTACGACTCACGGCCCCTCCTCCCAAGTTCTCCAAACAAACTCCACGGGGCGCGCACCGAGCTCGTTTTCCACGAATCCAAAACTGAGCAATTTTGAACAGACGCCAAGTTAGTCGCGGCTATACCTTCGTGCGGTTGAGGGATGTGAAGGAACTGTTGCGGCCCGCATCGTCGTCCGCCGGCTCCTCTGGTGGCGCAGCTAACGGAAATCACTGCGCCACTTCTTTTTCTTGGAGGGATGTCACATGATGAACAAAGCCCCATCTGCCGTTCCCTCGCAGGATTCAAACCAACACCACAACGAACCAAAGAAGCCCGAACTTCTAAGCGCCAAACCCAAAGCTACGTTCCAGTGGCCACCCGATTGTGTGTGGCCGTTCATAGATCACGAATGGGAAAGCGAGCGATAGTCGCCGATGAGACCGGGACCGCGGAAATGGCCGCACAAAAAAAGCGAGCGTGAGCAGTATCGAACAGTCTTTCAAGGTCAAAATGATGACACTGAGGATGGTGAGTTGCCCATCCGCTCGCTGTCGACATGAAGCCCCGAAGCCAAATCGTTCTTTGCATCGACGATAACCAAGACTTGCTGGACTGTGAAAAAGCGTTCCTCGAAAGCTTTGGCTATACCGTCCTGACCGCCCCCAGCGGCGGCAAGGGACTGGAACTGGCTGCCCTCCATTCGGTAGACGTTGTCATTGTCGACTATTTCATGCCTGACATGAACGGCCAAGATGTTGCCATCGAAATGAGACGGCTTCAGCCGCAAGCGCCAATCATCATGCTATCCGGGGCTGCGGATCTCCCTGACCAGGCGTTGCAGTGGGTAGACGCTTTCGTAGCCAAAGATCGTTTGGCGAGCCAGTTGTTGCCTGCGATTGCGCAATCGCAGGAAGGTCATGACCGCCAAAGTTGCGGAGCAACCTGAAGGAAGACTCAAGACTCGCCAAAACTAGCCCGTTACCTAGAGTGGTATTGAAGCGCCCCGACGATCAAACCGGGGCGCTGCATCTTTGTACCTGCTATGTACTGCTGCGATCCCGCTCTCGACTTGGAGGCAGATTTTCTCGGCCACTCTGAACTGCGCGCCTACTTCTTGAGGGTCCGGATATAGGCAACCAGTCCCTTAATGTCTTCCGGCTTCAGAGATGCTCCATACTTCGGCATTTTGTTCTTACCATTCGCGATGGTGTCCGTGAGTGCCGCGTCCGACATTCCCTGCACGGCGGCAGTGGTGAAGTCGTGGACGCCCATCTTCGTCCCCATCGCTGAACCAACTCCGTCGGCCCCATGACACGCAGCACATTTTCCTTTGTAGAGCGTTTCCGACGCGCTTTGTGCTTGCGCCGACAATGAGAGAAGACACCCGACGGCGATCGCCGTCACCGTGGCGAACACTTGCATCCTGATCGTTTTCATATTCATGCCCCCTTTGATTGTGGTTACATTTACGTTTTCAATTTACAGATCCGGTATTGTGAATCGCGTTTCACGATGCAGGTCGCGGTAAACACCCTGCAACCGCACGACAACTGCAACATCAGAATGCGTAACGCAGTGACTCGGTTAACGAGTTGGCGTGAAAATAGCGTGGCGCTGTCGGGCCGACGAACGAACCCTCACCGTACTGGTAATAATTCCAGCCCATGTTGTAAGCCCACTTATGGCCAATATCCACACTCAGATTGGCCACCGGTTGCTGGTACTTGTATTGCAATGTGCCGAGAGGTTGCAGAATGTTGAACTGCGGAACGTTGCCGTCAACGCTGGTGATGCTGTAGCCGACGTTAGCCAGCACTCGCTTCGTTGGTCTGAACCTGACGGTGGTCATTCCGAAATTGGTGTGGTTGGTGTAGTACGAATTGGCCATCAAGTTATTGGCCGTATCGTTCCCGGCACAATTGTTGTTGACGGCATTGGCCACGAAGGGAAGAATCACTCCGGCTGGCGGGGTGTCGTTGAAACAGATCAGAGCATTCTGGATCACGCTGTTGAAGTTGTACGCCAGGTCTATGCCGAAGCGTTCGCGCGGCGCGAGCGACGCGGTCAGTCCGTAGTTCTGGTTGTGGCCCGCGTACTGGGTCTGTGCGTCAGCGTTGGATCGTTGCAGGATGTTGATCGACCCGCCCAGGGTCGCCCAAGAGCGCGGCGTGTAGGTCGTCTGAAACCGGTAGCGGGATTCCTTGCGTGGGGACAGTCGAACGAACACACTGTTGAAGTTTGTGTGCTCCAGATCGACATTCAGTCGCAAGGTATGAGTGGGCCGCGCCCAGAGCTCGAGCAGCGCGGTTTTCTCCAGGCCCACAAAATGGTCCTCGTCTCCGGGCAGAAAATCATTGAAGTGGTTGAAGTCCCGGTCGCCATAGCGGTAGCCGATCCTCGCCCCGGCTTTTTTCGAAAAGTCCCAGGCCAGTTCGGTCTGATTTCTCGTCCAGGTCTGGTTGAAGGACGACTGCGCTATGGTAGGCGTCCCTCCTGGAGTTATGGGCGTAGTAAGCGCTGCACTCAGCAGCGAGCACGGCGGCGCTGCGCAGCTATAGTCGAGTTCGTTGAGATTGCCATTCTGTGGAATGCGATACGCCCAGAAATAGAATTTCTCGATCAGCAGCCGGGCCCGTGCACAATCAGTCTGCGAAGTATCAAGCCTGCACCATGTGTCATACGCAGATTCATGGCTCCAATTTCAGCAATGTGTTTTTCAAATAGGAGTATCGATGGAGCCGCCGCCAAAACTCGTCCGAGTCTCGCAATGTTTGCCAGTAGTGAGACGGGCGTCCCTTCCGGCGGTTTGGTGCAATGCAGCGACTGCCACAACCCGCACGGCACGGGAACCGTGCGGCAGCTACGGAGCCTGCCCAGTGGTGACGCATAAGGTTTGGCAAAGTCTGCCTTGGCCGAGGTGTGGCATCCGTAACACAGCTGGGGTTGGTCTCATTGACGCGGTGGTGATCTCCGCCGCATACCCTTGCTCAGAACGTGTTCCAGAAACTAGGTCTCGTTCACTGCCGTTCCGCGGTAAAGAAACCTTCATACGTCGAGGGCAGGTAGATATATCCACCAGGGGTGACCTCTGACGTGGCGACATTGAACCCATAGATCATCAGCTGATCGGTGGAGTATTCGGAAGCGACTCCGTAGACCAGCGTTCCATCCGGGCTGAATTGGGTGACCCAATAGGGAACGTAGTTGGAGGAGTCAACGATCTTCTTCTGAGACAATTCGACTTTATCGATCTGGGTCAGGTCGGAGGCGATTGCCATGAAGACGTATTTACCCGAGGGATGAGCGAGGCCGGCAGAGGACCCGCAGGCTTCCAACATATCAGCCGTGCACGTCAGCAACGGAGTGCTGGTAGAAGGCACGACAGGATAGATATTCACGCTATCGTAACCCTGTGCATAGTCGAATGGGACCACAAAGTCAAACAGTCGGTTGGCCGCGAACTGAACGGATTCATAGCCGCCCGAATTTCCATTCTGCCAGCTATACACCTCGACATCGTCACCCAGGGCTCCGCTTGTGAGATTGACCGTGCGCTCGTTGTAACTTGCGATTGTGCCGTGTGCGCTACATTGCACTTCATCGTAAAGACTGGTGCCGCTGGCCTTGAAGCCGAGGAGAGATAGTCCACAGAAAGCTGTGCCCTCGGCTCCGTTGCCGAGCGCATACGTCGCCTCGAGTTGCGGTTGGTTGAGCTTCCCGGAAGCCGGATTAATCAAATAGCGGCGGATATACCACGGGGTGTTGTAGGAGTCATCGGTATTCACCCCTTCGAAGACCGCGTAGACAAAGTTAGCTTTCGGATCAACCTGCAGGCCGTTAAAATTTTTCACATTGAATTGCTGAACCACCGGAAGCTGGGGCGAGCCGGTTGAGTCCGTGGCAAAAACCCAAAGGCGCTGCTGGGTTTGGGAAACGTAGCCGATGTAATAAATGAAGTGGTCGTTCGGGGCGGCAATCAGCCAAGGAATCACATCTGGATTGAATACGGCGTTGGGCACTGTGACGGAGCCGACTTGAGTGGGATTTAGAGTCTGAGGGTCTACGTTGTAGGTGACGATGGTTGTTGACTCAACCAGGTATACGACTTGAACAGGGGTGGGCGAGGTTTGCGCAACGGCCGAGGAGTTTTGGGCAGAGCTGAGAGTGCCCAGGCAAAGAAGCATGCAGCAGACGCATGGACGGAACATAAAGACCTCCTACCGGTCCCACTAGGATGTCTGTGCCCAGAGGAGGGTTGGTCAAGTCTTCCTTCGAAACTAGGAATCGACCAGCCTCTCTTGGATTTTGCAAAAGTGTGCAATATTGAGCAGTCGAAGCGTTGTGCATCGCCTGGCATGTCTACCCGCCGTGTAGCTCTTTCCCCTGGCTTACCGAGTCACCGTCTCCTCTTTTCAATTCACAAAAAACGATCGTGGAGAGCAATGTCATCCCGCCCAAAACAAAGAATGCGTGGTGGATGCCGTGAATGAATTGCTCGGTATTCGAACGATAGCGACTGGGAAGAAAGAAGACCGTTACCAGCGAAGCCGAAGCCACGCCAAAACTGATGGCCATCTGCTGCATCGTGCTGGCAATCGAACTCGCACCGCTGGCTTGTTCTTCCGTGACATCGGCATAGACAAGCGTGTTCATACTTGTGTATTGCAGCGACGTGAAGAACCCATAAAAGAATACTTCTGTGACGATCAACCACACCGGGGTAGCCTTCCCGATGGTCGCAAAAAGCAGAATCATCAGGCCAATGACCAGCGTGTTGGAAATCAGCACCGCACGGTATCCGACACGACCCAGAATTCTCGGCATTGCCATTTTCAGGCTCATGGCGGCTATGGCCTGCGGCATCATAAGCAGGCCGGATTGAACCGGGGTGAACCCGAGGCCAACCTGATACAAAAGCGGAAAGAGAAATGGAATGCCGCCAATGCCAAGACGAGTCACGAAGCTACCAGCCACAGCCGCACGAAATGTGCGAATGCGAAACAAGGCGAGACGCAGCATGGGATATGGGCTGCGTGTGGCGTGAAACCCGTAACCCGCTAAGAGGAGGATCGAAATCGCCAGGAGCCCCAGAATTTCGCGCGCGTTCAGCGTATGTTCGCCAAACACCTCAAGCACGTAGGAAAGCAGCGCGACGCCGGATCCGAACAGAATCAGGCCGGTAACATCCAGGGGCTTGGTGTGCTCGCGATAGTCCGGCAGGTGCCAGTAGACCAGGAACAAACCCACGAGGCCGATCGGAATATTGACGAAGAAAATAAGCCTCCAGTGAAGATATCCGACGATCAGGCCACCGGCGATCGGTCCCAGCATGGGACCAATTAAACTCGGGATAGCGACGAAACTCATGGCGCGAACCAGTTCGGACTTGGCGAACGTCCGCACCAGGGTTAGCCGGCCGACGGGTACCATCATCGATCCACCGCAGCCTTGCAAGATGCGGCACGCGACCAGCAAGTGGATGTCGCTCGATATTCCGCAGAGAAACGATCCTAGCGTGAAGATGCCGATCGCGGAGGAGAATACCCGGCGTGTTCCGAACCGATCAGCCATCCAGCCGCTGATCGGAATGAACACCGCAAGGCTCAGGGTGTAGCTTGCGAGCACCGACTTCATGCTGAGTGGAGCAACGTGGAGTGCCGCGGCGATCGTCGGCACCCCGGTATTTAGAATCGTGGTGTCCAGAGACTCCATGAAAAATGCCACTGCGATCAGCCATGGCAGCAGCCGCTTGCTCGAATCAGGCAACAGCGGTTGCGGGGAGGAAAGCTCAGTCGGACTTGGCTGCATCAGCCTCCGTGGTCGCGTTCATCATTCCGCAGAAAACCAATTATCGCTGATCTGTACATCGATTCACGCTCCATCAGCCATTGCAGGCCAGCCGGGGCTCGGATTCAAGACTGGGTCAACACCAATTTCAGGTGTGGGATTTTGCGGATTCATAGTGCGCTTCTAAATGTCGTCCTGCACGACTAGTCTCGACAGTCAAAAGCTGCCTCCGAGATAGCCATAAGCAATGTCAGGCGTTCGCTGGATCTAATCCGGAGAGCGGCGTTATCTTCAGCGCCACGAGAACTTCCAACAATGTGGCCGTGCTGCGAACGCTTCCTGAGATGGAGATCAGTGCCTCTGAGACGAGGGGGTGCTGCTCCGCCAGCAAGTCAAGGCGGTCACTAACGTTGTACAGTTGCTGAACTTCGTGCAAGATCACATTCGAGTCCATCATATGTGCGGCTTTCTGAGACGCCTGGAGAAGAGAGGAACTTCAGATGGGCTCCACGCAAGTTTTGGGGAGACTTGAAAAGGGTTCGCGGTCTAGCTCCGGAACCCTCATTAGGATCAAAAATAGGATCAAGCAGCGTTAAGCGTGCAGCCCATGTTCGCTAGTTGCGCCAACGAGAGTATCCCCAGCCCCCGCCACCGAGCAAAAACAGCACCAAAAGAACAATCAATACGGTTTCCATTGTTGTACCTCACTTGATAAGAGGAAGCTGGACTGACCTTTGTCACGGTCATCTCATTTCTTCACTATACCTCATGGTATAAGTGGCGAAGACGCGTGTCTGAGCACATTAGACCACTCTAAACGCTCGATTCGTTCAGCGCATCATCCAGGATTGTGAATAGATTCGTTTTGTGATTTCGTAGGGAGTTTGGCTTTGACATTTGCCCCCACTCGATGGATGCGATTGCTGTTGAAGTCGCTCGGTCCTGGCGTTATCACTGGGGCCGCCGACGATGACCCATCCGGCATTGCCACATATTCTGTCGCCGGAGCACAGCTCGGAACCAAACTTCTCTGGACCGCGCTCCTGACGTGGCCGCTGATGGCTGCCGTTCAAATGATGTGTGCCCGCATCGGCAAAGTGACGGGACAAGGCTTAGCGGCGAATTTCAAGCAACGATTTCCAAGTTGGTTGCTACTCGGGGTCGTCACAGCCCTGCTGGCGGCCAACACGATTAATATCGGAGCGGACCTCGCTGGCATGGCGGATGCGGCGGAAATGCTCTCCGGCATCAAAGCGCACTTTTTCGTTGTGGTTTTCGCGTTTTTGATTTCTTGGGCAACAGTTCGGCTCCGTTATCAACAGATGGCGAACATTCTCAAGTGGCTAGTGCTGGTGCTCTTCGCATACCCGATAACCGCATTTGTGGCGAGAGCGGACTGGAACGGAGTGGCACACGCGACCTTCATACCGTCGATGCCACACACCAGAGATGAATGGTCGATGCTGGTGGCGATTCTCGGCACCACGATCAGTCCGTATTTGTTTTTCTGGCAGGCAAGTGAAGAGGTTGAAGAGGAAAAGTCGGCAGGTCAGAGTACGCTCGCTGAACGGAGAGGAGCGACACTCAAAGAACTTGAGCTGAGGAACTTCGATGTAGGTGTTGGTGCGTTTTTTTCCAATGTCGTCATGTTCTTTATCATCCTGACCACGGCGCTCACCCTCAACCGCCACGGCATCACGCACATCGAGACTACTCGCCAGGCAGCCGAAGCCCTCCGTCCCCTTGCCGGCAAGTTCGCTGCAACCTTGTTTACCATCGGCATTGTCGGCGTCGGGTTTCTCGCCATCCCAACGCTGGCGGGATCAGCGGCATATGCCTTTGCGGAAACGCTTGGGTGGCGCCAGGGACTGGACAAGAAATTGAAACAGGCCCGTGCGTTTTACGCTCTCATTCTGCTCTCGACCGTGGTGGGTGTCGGACTGGATTTCGTAGGCATTAATCCCGTGAAGGCACTCTATTGGACGGCAGTCCTCAACGGATTGTTAGCTCCCTTTCTTCTCGTCGCAATCCTGGTTATCGCTTCGGACGGCAAGTTGATGCAGGGTCAACCGAGTTCGCGCCTGGGCTGGACCGTCGTAGCCATCACGACAGTGGCGATGTTCGCCGCTGGCGTAGCCATGTTCGTCGTATAGCCCTACCGATTTCGTTGCCGTCGAACTGTTCGTGCGGCCGGTTTCGCCAAACTAATCGTCAAACTGTGCAGTTTGGAACGGACGCGTCAACTTCCCAGGCCTACGCTTGTATCCATCGAGCCTTTGATTTAGTCACGTCCGCTCGCCTGGTGGAATGAACACTATGACTCATGGCACCAAGAAGCCGGAACCCAAACTACGTAAGGCGCCCCAGCCACCGCTGTCACACGCCGGGGCCATCCCTGACTCAGACCGTGCCAAGAGACCACCGCTCTCGGAGCCCGCCGCCACCGGCCAGGAGCTGAGCCCCGGAGATCGCGTCGAGGGCTTAGGCAATTTCGGAAAGCCTAATGGAGAATTCGGAACAGTTGAGCGAGCTAACGACGAGGATGCGGTCGTCAAGTGGGATGACGACGGTCGAATAAGAGTCCACCAACCATCTCTCAAGAAGGTTTAATCGTCATCAGGCCGGACCAATCCGCCCGTCGCGGCATCTATTGCTGCCGGACTGTTCCGTTTTGCACAGTTTTGGTGGAGTTGCCCTTGATACCGTGACCGAGAAAGAAAGAGCGGCGTGATGGCTGAACTAAAAAGAATCGATGAGCACGTCTCGACGGCGGAGTTGATTCCGGCAAAGACCCCGAAAAACCCAAGAAGGAGAACACAGATGAACACCAGTACGAAAGATGAGATTAAAGGCACTCTTCATGAAGTAAAGGGCAAAGTCAAAGAGACGGCCGGCAAAGTGACGAATAATCCCAACTTACAGGCCGAAGGCAACGCCGAAAAAAACACCGGCAAAGTTGAAAAAAAGGTCGGACAGATCGAAAAGGTGTTCGAGAAGTAAATCTGGCGACTCTATCCCGAGCATGTTGATCCTTTTGAGACAGCTGGTGTACCGCCGGTCTCCGCCCAGCACTGCAGAGACCCGGCAGTGCGACAGACCAGCGCCGGCAGTTCGTCTATCGGATCGGGGCACATATTTCAACGCCTCAAGCCCAATCGACCTCGGCGCCGAACCCGCGTTCCTAAATCCGTCCCCCACCAAATGGCGCATCTACGCGTCAAAAAGCGAATGTCTGGCCAGGTTAGGACAATGAGCACGGCTGCCGAACCGAATCAGGGGAGCATACCGGAGATGGCCCCGCCGTCTTCGATCTCATCGTCCGATAGGCTGCTCAGCAGGATCGCGATTCTACTCTTCATATTGGTCGCGGGTTTGCTGACGGTGTTCGGCTACTACGCCAGCTCGATTTGCATCACGGTTGTTCTGGCGGGATTTCTTGCGATCCTGTTTGATCCCCTGGTGGTGCAACTGGAAAGACTGCATATTCCGCGAAGTCTGGCCGCGGCAAGTATTGTGCTCGCAGGCATCGGGCTGATCGGCCTGCTGGGTTACGCGCTCTATGGAAGAGCGATGAGCTTTGCAGAAGAACTTCCAGTCTACGCTTCGACGATTCAGCAAACCATTGCGCCTATTAGCCGGAGAATTCAAAACTTTCAACAAAGTGCGGGAAGCCTTACGAACGACGTCCATCCCACGAAGAAAGTCCCCGAGGTTCGGCTACAGGAATCGCCATCTTGGCCTGATTATTTGGTGCGTGGTGTCGGATCTGTGTGGGGAGCGCTGATTATTGCCGGCGTGGTTCCATTTCTAACGTTTTTTATGCTGTGCACGAACGATCAAATGGCGATCCGGATCGATGGCCTCTTCGATACCAAGATAGACGCAGCTCGATTCATCAGGAACGTAAACCAGATGGTTCGCGGCTTTGTAGCCGGAAACCTTATCGTCGGTTCCGTGATGGCCTTGGCGACCACGCTGGTGTTGTGGGGAGTTGGCATGAGAGGTGCAATACCCCTCGGGATCGCCAGCGGGCTCTTGAATCTGCTGCCATTCATTGGACTGATCGCTTCGCTTGCTCTACCTTTAGCAGCGGCGCTCCTTCAGTTCAACACACCGGGACCATATATTGTCATCACTCTGACCATTCTCTTCCTGCATGTCGTGTCAGCGAATCTTCTTATTCCGAAATTTATTGCCAATCGCTTGAGTATTGGACCGGTGGCGGCGACGGTTGGGATTCTCTTCTGGGGCTGGTTATGGGGTGTGATGGGCTTGCTGCTCGCCGTACCGCTGACCGCCTTTATCAAGCTGGTCGCGGATTTACATCCGTCCTTATGTCACTTGTCCAACATGCTGGCTGTTACGCCACGTCCGACTCCGCGCTGGGTACGCTACAGCGAAACGGCTTTGGAACGGGCAATTCCTTACTTGCGCCCCCCATCCGGAAAAAGGTCCGGTTAGGATTCCAGCCTTAGGGAGCAAAAGCCGATGCTTCGAAATGTGTGCAACTTTGACCAGCCTTAGCCGGCCCGCATCGTCGATCATCGTGGCGGGTGGAGTTCAAAGATGTTCCATTACCCCGGATCCAAAACGATTCTGTGCATCGACGACGACGACGGCATGCTGCGTTACCAAAAGGCGCTATTCGAAAGACGTGGATTTAAGGTGCTAACCGCCTCCTCCGCCCGACAAGGCATAAGAATTGCGGCAGCCTGCACGGTTGCTGCCGTGGTCGTGGACTACCACATGCCTGAGATGAATGGTCATGAGGTTGCGCTCGAAATAAAACGCGTCAACCCACAAATACCGATAGTGTTGTTTTCCAGTGACGACGCGATTCCAGAACCCGCATTGAATGTCGTGGATGCTTTCGTTTCCAAGAATGAAGCGCCCCAGTACTTGTTGCCGGTGATCACTCGAATCTGCGGTGAAAATCCTTCCGGTTTTCAAGAAACCAGTATCACGGCGTGAGCTTGGCCGAATTGGAGGTTAGCTCGGATGGGAACTCCTCGTTCGACGGGTTGGAATATTCGTCGACGCCACCGTCGTCATCCGCAGGCGAAGGACCAATCTTCGGGGCGACAGCGAGCAGAAACTCTTTGCCTGAGACTCGGACTCCTATTTACGGATTAGTGTGTATTAAGAAGCAGCGTATCCTATCGTCAAGAGGTTTGGCCCATGAGCGAGAATTCCATGCAGCAGGACAGATTTCAGCCACGACCGGAAAGGTGCGAGGTTGCTTCATGCGAGGGTCAGGGTGAGCTTGACCACGCTCGCTGGAGGGAAGCGGAATACAGGTGTATCTCCCTTTATCTCCATTGGCGCAGTCCTCGGTTCGATCGCCTGGCGCTGCTCGAAAGTGTTGCGCGCATGAATGTCTGAGGAAGTGAGAACGGTTGCGCTGCCACTCCTGACGTGTGCTCCGGGCAACGAAATCTGAGCCTCAAGCGCATCCTTCACATTTGGATTTACCGCCGTTATGACCAGTTCCTTCCCGTGGAGAGAGGCGGAGCCTTGCAATCCCCAGAAGCTCGTGGTCTGACCGTCTCGGTCGTAGTGGAGCGCAGGCACCGAAAATTCTGTTCTGAGACTCGTTCCTCCCTGATGCGCCGCATACATCGCGAATACATGCCCTACGGGAGTGACACAGAAGCGATCTTCATGAGCGAGGTAAAGGCTGTTCAAGCAGTTAACCAACTGAGCGCAGCACCCGATGCCTACTTTCTCAGGATGTCGGTTGAATGTGTCGAGGGTCATGCCGCTAAAAACCGCGTCCCGCAGCGTTGGCAACTGCTCAATTTGATCTCCCGGAGTGAGTTCGCTGCCCGGCCGGTACCACGGTCCCCACTCATCCACCACCAACTTCATGTGATGCTCGGGATCAAGCTCCGCCATCACCTGCCAGTGACCTTTGATAAGGGATTCCATCGCATCGCCTTGCCGCAGCAATTCGTACCAGTCGAGAACATCAAAGTTGATAGCGTCGCCCTTGCCCTTGTCCCAGTCTGTGGTCTTTCCGCGGCTCAGGTTCCAGGCGTAGTAGTGCAATGCCAGTCCGTAGATGTGTTGAATCTCAGACTTCCCCTTGCGCACAACTTCTTCCAGGAATCCTCTGGTCCAGTCATAGTTATTGTCATTGGGGCCAGAGGCAACAAAGGAAAGATCTGCGCCAGGGTACGACGGTGCCCAGGCCGTGAATCTGCGGTATTCCACTGCATACTCCTGAGCAGTAAAGTTTCCTCCGCAGCCCCAGGATTCATTGCCCACTCCCCAGTAGTGGACGTTGAACGGATCTTTGAAGCCCGCGGCAGTTCGCTCGTCCGCCAGCGTGGTGCTGCCGGCAGGAGAGTTGCAGTACTCGATCCACCGGTCAAACTGTTCGGCTGGAAGGCTACGCAGGTTGGCCGCGAGATAGGGCTGCGCGCCAATCAACCTGCAGAATTGAACAAACTCATTCGTCCCAAAGCGATTCGGATCGTAGCGATGTGCGTTAGGAGATCCGGGCGACTCCCCTCCGTTCCAGAAGTTTGTGCGGCGCGGGCGTTTCTCGACGGGCCCAATTCCGTCGCGCCAATCGTAGCTGTCTGCGAAACAGCCGCCGGGAAATCGCACAATCGGCGGATGGATCTTTCGCATTTCCTCGACGAGGTCTTTGCGGATTCCGCCCAGATTAGGGACTTTTGAATTCTCGCCAACCCATATTCCATCGTAAATCACACCGCTCAGATTCTCCGCGAAGTGACCGTAGATGTTCGGCGAGATCGTGCCCAGAGGCTCGTTGAGAAGGACTTCAATCCCTGCCCCGGTCGATTGCGTAAATGCTGCAGGTGCGGCCCTGAACAAGAGTGCCCCCGCTGTTGCTGCAGCATTGCGAATAAATTCCCTTCGTCTCATGTGGCGCTCCATGCCTGGTCGACCCATGCCTGGTCGACCACCAGAATAAATGTTCTGCGGCTCGCCGGATAGGTACGCGGAACGATAGTAAATGTCAGTTGACGAAGAACCCTACTTACAACAACGATGTCTAGCGTCGGAGAAGCGCGCACCTTCTCCTTTCAGGGGAGCAGAGTCTTGCAGAACGAATCTTGATCCACTTCTCTTTCCAGCGGATCGTTGAGGCGGTTCGATTCAGTGACCAACCGCTTCAGAAAGTTCATATCATGGCTGGGGAGTACTCGAGCTCTGATTTCCGTCGAGCGCCGCCAATGGCCACCCATCGTTCCAGACAAGCGTAGAAATCTGCAGGACGGTTTGTGTTTCTGCTAGACGCAACTACGGAGCTCCACTACCTGACCTTCCAAGGTAGCTATTCTCTCCCGTGCAGCATCGACCGCCGCGGCTCCCTCGTGCCGTATTCGTCTGGCATTCCTGAGGGCCTGTTCCGCCACGCGACTGACCTCATGCAGGAGTTTGCGAATCTCAACCTCCAGATGCCCATGGCTCTCTTGAATGCGGCTCAGGATGTCGCTCTGTACGCGCGTGCTGTTGACTTCGAGCAGTGTGACTAGGAATTCTCGTACGTCGTTCTTAATCAAGAACAGAGCACCGATGAAACTCAGGAAGACGTCAGCCAGCCACCGCAGAGGTGAGACAGGCTGCGCAACCTGGATGAAATCGGCGAAAGTGAAGGTCGAAGGAACACGAAAGCCGACTTCCGGGTCGAGCGCGTGCGGCATGCGCGCGAGCTCGGGAACACCTCCCTCAGCAAGCTTCTTCAGGAAATTATTACCGATCTCAACGAACCGAGGTGAGACTCTGCGGTACTGCTGCTCCGCTTCCTCCTGCTCGGGTCTCAACCACGGAGTCACATAACGTTTGGCGATCTCTTGGGCCTGCTTCATCAGTCGGCGACGATAGCGAGGGCCGAGCGCATAGGGGCAGGACGAAATTGCTTCTTCAAGCTCCGTCCTCGCTCCCGGCAATGCTCTTGCGAGAAATGCCTTATGCCGATCGACAAACATATCGGAAATGTGTCGCTGCTCCGCCATGAATAGAAACCTCAGTTCTCGCATCGATCGTTCAGCTTCTGCGATCGTCATCTTCATGGTCGCAATTCGCCGCTCCGACTCCTCAATGGGCCGCAGCAGTGCTTCCCGCTCTTCACCTATCACTGCCAGCAGTTGCTCGCTGAGTCGTCCGATCCCCCGCTCACAGGCCGAATAGATCAGCCTCCGCCCAGATTGCTCAAGCAGCCCGTCAAGAACACTAACCAGCTTTTGCCAATCACGTTCTGGCCCATGATTATCGATTCGTTCCGTCGCACTCACCTCTAAAATCAGCCCGAGGCCTCGCTGCAGTTTCTTCCGCACTTGACGGTCCGTGAAATCCATGGCAGCGATCTTTTCTTCAGGGGTTGTCCGATCTGCCTTGTTAAGAACCAGAACAATATCCTGGACGTGCTGCGCTACGGCTTCGACGAGGTCGAGCTCTTCTCCAGCCAGCGGTGGATCGGCACCGATCACGACCATGGCCGCATCGATATGGGGTATGAATGCATGCGTTGCCGCCGTATTGCCGGTGAATACTGAGCCGAGGCCGGGAGTATCGACGAAGCACATCCCGCCCGCCAATAGGGGGCTCGGCATAAAAACCTCTACGCCCCGAATTCCCTTCGAGTTCTCAGGGTTATTCTCTTCCGATACGTACTGATTGAGATCGCAGACGGACACGTCTTGCCAGGAACCATTTGCCGCTTGTATTCGCGCCTTTCTCTGATCCCCGAACCTTATTACGGTCGGAACTGCGGTCACCGGAGTGAAGCCAACGGGAAGGACAGCGTCGCCAATCAGAGCGTTGATCAGCGTGGACTTGCCGCGTTTGAATTGACCAACACACGCGACATAGAAACGGCCCTCGGCGATCCGGTTAGCTAGATCCCTCGCCTCCTCAGCGATTCGACTCGAACCTAATTCCTCGGCAAGTTCGGCGAGACAACGAAGCCTCGAGGCACCGTCAACGTCACTCGTCACAGTAGGTACCGACGGGGGATATTCTTGGGCGCTAACCGCCATTGACGAATTGTCTTCTCTCTTCGTCATGACCGATCATGCGGAAGAACGAGTGCCCTCTTGATGCACGTACTTAATCACTTCCACATCGGACATGGCGATCAAGCCCTCGTCCACCATCAAATCCAGGGCGGGCAACAGCTTGTTGATCTTTTCGTGAGTGTCCACGACCGAAACCATGATTGGCCGGTCGGAGGACTTGAGGAGGTGAGCACGGTGAATCAGCGTGCTAGCTCCGTATCCTTCAATTCCGCGGTAGACCGTCGCTCCCGCGAGATCCAGTTCTCGGCATTTCTCGACGATCGCCTCGTAAAGAGGCTTGCCATGCCACTTGTCGTCTTCTCCGAAATGAATGCGAAGCATTTTGGCCTTGCCTTCGAGTTTCATGCCCGTGTCTCCTGACGGCGTTCCGTGGTTTCGTAATCGTGGCTGTCTATTCCTTTCTCTATCGCAGATTGTCTCCTCGTCGCACTTCGGCGACTTTCTTAGGACGCTGCTTCTATAACTTCGCGTTCTCTCTGCAAGGCGCCGAGACTCTTGCGGATCGCCTGTTCTTGTTCGCTCGACAGCTCGTGAGGACCGGCCAATCGCTCCAACTGGGCGCGATAGCCATTCGCGTAGGCATCGAATCGGCGTCGAATCTGACTGATCATCCTATCGCCCCAAGCCTCGACGAGTTGCCGATATGCGTGGAGGGCCCGCACAATATGTGGCCCTACTGATCTCGCCAGCTTCCTGGCGGTCCACTTCTTGGCGAAGCCTTGTCCCAGGAGGAAGGCCATCCTCGGACGATTAACGATCAAAGTCACTGTTCCGAAATCGAGTACTGGCATTTCACGCAGAAAACTGGAAAACTCGCCATCGCCCGGCATGTCGGCCTGCTTCAGTACCTCTGCGGCTGATCGCAAACTCTGGTGAAGTTCGCTCCCAAGAGCCGCGAGAATGTCCCGCAGCTGAGCGCTTTTCTCTTGAACGGTTGCGTTCACCGTATCGAGAACAACCCGTTGCGCGTCGATTTCCTGGCCGCCACGTTTCCAAGACTCCACCAAAGCGGCCGCGGCTTTCCATAGGGCTGGTGAACCAAGGTCGGCGATTTCACTCCCAATCCGCCTCAGGCTTGAGTTGGCCTCCTGCAGTTTCCCGCTGGCCTGTCGGAGCCTGGCCTCGACACTACGAATCTGCTCTTCATCTATTTCGGGATTCTCTCTCTTCGGCCGCAACCGCACTTTGAGAGCAGCCTCCACCGATTGCTGCAAAGCTCCAACCTTCCGCCGGATCGAACGTACCTTCAATTCCTGCCGCCGGTTGTAAAGCGGGCCAATATCGTTCTCAAACCAATCGTTCAATAGATTCCTTGCGCTCGGCACCGCACTGACAGGGTGTACCTGTATCTCCAGGTTGAGTTCCGAACGGATGTGATCCTTCACATACTCGATCACTTGGCCACGATCTTCGGCAGACAGGAGATCAGCTTTGCTCAACAAAACGTTCGCTGGAATACCGGCCTCATACAGAGTTTGCACAGTCCTCAGGTCATCAGGCGTGAGCGTGGAACCCGCGTCAATGAGCACGACGCCTAGATCGCAGCGGGGCAGATAAGCCAGTGTCTCCGCCGCCCCACGAGTCGCCAACGACCCTAGCCCTGGAGTGTCCACAAAGGCTATTCCATCTCGCAATCGGGGTGCTGACATTTGCAGGACGACCCGAGTGACGTGTTTTTCATTGCCCGGATTGCCCTGCTCTGCGACAAACTCCGCCAACCGCGAAATCTCAAACTGTTCGGGCGCGCGATTCGCACACCAAACGTTGACAGCCGCAGTCTCGCCATAAACGATTCGCGTGGGAACGGCTGTAATCGGAACAACGCCAACTGGCAGCACATCGGTTCCGAGGGTTGCATTCAGGAGTGAGGACTTGCCGGAGCTCACTCGCCCGAAGATGGCAATTTCGAAACTCTTGTCCTCAAGCCGGTCGAGAATCATGGAGAGGATCGACCGGAATTCCACCAATCCCTGATCGGTGATGATAGCTTCAAGTCTCCTGAGCAGAGCTACCTCGTCTCCAGCTTGCTCCAACCGGAGCAGGCGATCTTGCAGATTCTCGCCTGCTCCGCGTGTGATGTACTGATCCAACTGATTGCTAAGGCTGAGTAGTTCGGCGGCAATCCCATTGAGCTCGATGGCCGCCGCAGGTGGGATCTCTCCATAGCCGCGCATGTATTTCGGCTGCAACTCCTCAGCGGCAATCGCAACAAATGTCAGAACCGTATGAAGCGATCGGCTGACTGGAATGGAAGCTCCGGGACGTTCGATGCCCTGGCCGTCGAGAACGCGAATTAACTGAGCTCGGATGCGGGCAATATGGTCTTCGATCACTCGTCTTTGCGCTGGTGTGATGTCGAGCAAGTACTCGGGAAATGCCTTCTTGGAGTCAGACACGCGGAGCGCGCTCTCCATATCACCCAGGAGTTTATCGATGTGCCGACAAGTTACCGACAGGCGCCGAGCGTGGTTCGAGTTGAGAGACTCCTCCGGCATAAAGCTCCAGCGCACGCAGAGACACGCATCCCGCGCCTAAATTTGTACTCAGCTATTTCAGGAATCTCTTGGGATCAGAAGATGGAGGGGAAAACGCTGAACAATTAGCCCCTACCAAGAGAATTCCTTCTTCTTCGTAGGAGTCATCTGCCCAGTGCGGGCGGTTAAAGGTGAACTCCAACACCCAGTGAAATTATGACAACCCAGGAAGGCGAAGTCAATGGTCGCCCCGGACCGTAGCGAAGATTAGCGGCTTCGAACAGCAGGTGCCCCGTTCATGCGGAAGTCGATGTAGAGAGGCGAAATTTTTATGTGTTGGTTCGTTCGATATTTCGGATATTTGGCCATCTGAAGCATTGAGAGAATCGCCCCTGGATTCCCTTCGCTAAACTCAAGCACTTTCCCGAGGAATTCCTTCATATTGGAAGCTGCCAATCCAGCCCGTTCCACTATTTCGTTGGAGAACTGCTGTGCAGTGGCTGAGTCGAAGTTCTTCACTTCGCACCTGTCATGCCGATCCGAATACAACGGTTGCAGAAATCCGGTGTCTTCCATGTGGTGTGAACGAGCAACCGCGATGACAGGAGTGGAGCACCATCCCATGACCTCGCGAACGGCCGCGGCAAAGGTTTGCGATGGACGATCTAGGTGATCCAGCACAATCGAGTAGCCACCTTCCCGCAGGGCATCCATCACAACGCCCTTGAGCGAAACGGCAGATTTTGCCTGGACGCCGTCTAGGGTGTGGCAAGCTCGTCGGACGCGCGGATTGCCGCGCTCCAACAGAGCTTGCGCCACGCTGCGAAAAACCACTTGAGTGCTGGCTGACCTCGGGCAATAGAGAACCGCGGGCATCTTCTCCAACACGCTACAAAGAATGAGCGTCTTACCCACTCCAGTTGGCCCATGCAACAGAAAAGACTTGTTTCTCGCAAGACGCTGTGCAAGCGCCTTCGACTCTTCCGTACGGTTGAAAATGAAGTTCTCCATCGCTCAAGTCGCCAGATCAAACGGCGCGGCGATCGCGCATATTCCGCAATATCGCCGCGCCGGCCCCCTCAATGTGTTGCCAGCTCGTCCAGCCCATTTGGCGTGAGCAGCCCGGGTATACTCAAGTGACATCGGCCATCTTTGCGTAATCATAATTGCGGTGCGGTTCCGAAATAATCGCAAATCTTCACAAGCTTCATTAACACTGGCAACGGCGGCCTATTCAGTGCACGACCATCACGGGGCAATGGGCATACCTCAAAACGCGCTCCGAGACCGAACCTAACATCATTCGGGAGATCATTGATCGTCCGCGCCGTCCCACGATAATCAGGTCAATGCCGTCCGCCTCGGCCCGATGGATGATCTGCTCGCCGGGATGCCCTACTGCCATGTCGGTCTTTACATCCAGGTCATGGGCTCGCGCCTTTTCAAGGATCTTCTTGAATCCTTCTTGATAGTGCTCCTTCGCATCGTCCAGCACAGCCTCCAGTTCAACCGATGTTGGAGGCTCCGGGGGGCGGGCAACCGCGAAGACCAGGACGGTCGAATCGATGCAATCGGCAAGGGACAGTGCGACCTCCACAGCCTTCTCCGACTGCGGAGATCCGTCATATCCCACCAACAAATGTCGAAAATGCGCATTCTGTCTTTTACCAGTCATGGAGTTTCTCCCTCAGCGCTTAGGGTGACTGCATGGGAAATCGTAGTGTCTTCTTTTTTGGACTTCGACAGCAGGTGCCTGGGCATAAACCAGGCATTGGCGATCATGGTAGGAATCACTGCACTGCCAATCACGGTGGCCACCAAATGCGAATACTGCGCTTGATCAATAATGCCGTGGTTCAAGCCAAAAAGCGCAGAAATAGTTCCAAAGGTGAGGCCGGTGGACATCATCAATGTGAAGTACAAACCTTCCTCACGCTGATAGTTGAATGCTTTTACTGTGGGGAACAGTCCGACCATCTTGGAGATCATCTTCGCAAAAAACAGCGCCACGAACACTAGCGGAGCGGCCCTCAGGGCTGGCACCGAAACAAACGATCCGGCCCGGATGAAATAGAACGGTGTCAGCAGACCGAACGTGAGGGTACGGAGTCGCCGGATCAAAACGTGGTCTTTGCCAACCGTTCCCGCCAACACCATTCCTATGATGTATGCGGGCAAGACTGCTTCGCTGCCGGACCACACCGCCAATCCACCCATTGCGAACAGGACGAATAGCAGGTATTTGGCTTCAAGCTCGGAAACCCGCCCTCCATAAAACTTGAAGAACCACGGAGTGAGGAACGGTAAAACCGAGAAGATGGCTACGCTTGCGACCACGAAGATCAAAGTTCTAACGGTGAACGGGGAGAAGATGAGGCCGAGCGCGATTACAGTTCCCAGGTCGTTTATAAAGCAGGCGGCCAGAATGGCCTTGCCAAAGTCTGTGACGTTGAAACCGAGTTCCAACATCACCGCGTAAACCACAGCCACTGACGTTGTCGACAGAGCAACGCCGGCCAGCCAACTCGATCGGGTTGTCCAATGCAGCACGTAATGGGCGACAGCCGTGCAGCCCAGGAACGGGCCCACGAACCCCACCAGGCCGATAACCGTTGACTCTTTCCACTTGGTTCGGAATATCTTGGGATCGAGTTCAGCGCCAGCCAAGAACGTGAGCACGATTGCCCCGGTTCCGGCGAGGAAACTGATCCATTCACTCTTGGCGGCGAGACCGCCCTGCACGATGAAAGCGCCAAAGATGAGCTGGGCAACCGTGCCCACAACAATCTCTGTGAGCGCTGTAGAAATCTTGAACCAAATGGCGAGAAGAGTCGCCACCAGGGCCAAGCCGACCCACAGAGAAGCAAGAACCCAGACGTTCTGCATAGCACACCTCGACTTCTGAAGTTTGCAGCGGATTCTTGCCGGTACCATGACTCCGCGACAAGGCCCGCTTGTCAGGAGTCATCAGCTGTTCCCGGCTCAAAGATAGGACAGCGGTTGGCGGTGAACTCCTTCACCGTTTACTGCTCAATACCTATGATGCTTTCCGAACACCGCTAGAGTCAAGCGCTTAGAAGTCGTTCGAACACAATTGGAAATTGGCGGGAGCGACGGGACTCGAACCCGCGGCCTGCGGCGGGACAGGCAATGGCAGTGGAGCACAAAAGCGGAGCACAATAACTGCCGAATGAGAGCCCTTGAGCCCGACTTGGAGTTCACGGGCTGATCTTCCGTCATGTCTAGTAAATAACTTGTGTTTCTAGTAAACTAGCGGTTTTCCTTTTGGGGACGCCGGCTGAGAAACCGTGGGCTGATTCTCGCGTGCAGACATGCAACGGGAGCCTCGCCCAAGTCTTTTCAGCGCCA
>JBEKWZ010000002.1:0-22297 GCA_049512555.1 Candidatus Sulfotelmatobacter sp.
TGCGAGCCGGGAACAAGAATAAACAGTTCGGTTTTTCGCGGCGTGATGGCCCACAGGTACGATTGCCTTTCGCCCAGCCAATAAAAGAGGACGGTAGCTTTAGCTTGCCGGGCGAGTTGTTGTGGGTTCAGCAGCGGTGGCCCGGTCGCGGTACCGTTGGCCAGCAAGCCTAATCCCTCGGTCAGGGTGCGGGCGCGGCTGAAGTCGGCCCAGCGCAGCGCATCCTCTGTCTTCTTACTCGCAACGAGGAAATGAACGTAGTCGTCGTAGACGTGCCGCGCGTTGTTGGAAAAGGGCAACTTCGATTCTTCGTGTTTGAGCGTCGATCGAGAAGCTTCAATCGTTTTGAGAGCCGCTTGATACTCGCGATCGGCGGCAGCGGAGCGGCCCAGGTCTTCATAAAGTCTGGCGCGAGCGTATTCAGCCCGAACTTTCAGCGAGGCATTGGCTTCTGGGTCCTCTTCGACTTCGCGGAAAATTCGATCTGCTTGCTCTCCGTCGTGCGACTGGGCTGCGATCAATCCCTTGACCAGGAGCGAGTAGAGTTCTCCCAAACGGTCCTTATCGGCATGAGCCATCTCGAAAGCTTTGTCTGAGTACTCCCGCGCTTCGTCCAACTCGCCGTTCTCGACCGACACGAGCGCGAGCGCTCGGTAGGCGTCATGAATGGCTTCCGGGCTGCGTGTCTTGTTTGCCAGGTCTAAGGCTTCGCGATACGACTGTTTGGCTCCGGCAAGGTTTCCCCGGCTCGCGTAGACGTTCCCCGCAGCCCTGATCCAAGTCAACTGATCGATGACGTCGCCCACCTGAGCCGCATGCTTCTCGGCTGCAAGCGACAGTTCCAGGGACCTTTCCGTGTCGCCAAGTCCGTAGTAGGCCCAAGCCAGATTGCCGCGGGCTGTCTGAGTAATGTCATCGGCCCCCAATGCAGTCGATACTCCATAAGCAGCATTGGTCCAATCAATGGCTTCGTCAAAGTGCTCATCTCTTAATGAAGTCACTCCTAGATTGAGAAGTGCGGTTGCCTCCAGGAAGGGATTGTCGTGAGCCCGCGCAAATTGCAGCGATTGCTCGAACAGTTGCTTTGCTAAATCCGTTTGCCCATGCTGCACTGCCAAAACGCCCCGCGCCCGGATAACATCCCCGCAGGTAATCTCCGGAGACGCCTGGCACATTTGCGTTGCCTGTCCGAGCTTTTCCTCGGCTTCGGGGAATTGATGCAGACGGGCATGGGCTACCCCCTCAATCGCCAGGATCTCGATCAGCGAATCATTGTTGCTGGGCCGAGAGGGCTGCGAATCTACTGTCGTGAGCGCTTGCGCGTACATCCCTTGCCAAAGGAGAGATTCCCCCTCCAAGATTCGGAATTTCCACGACCATTCAGGATCAGAATCGCGAAGCCGCGCGCATTCCTGATGAGCTTTTTCTTGAGTGCGTGTCAGATCTCCATGCACGAAAGCTTTGTAGGCGTCAGCAAAAGCAGCCTGTGGGCTCTGCCGAGAACTACAGGCAGGCCCGCAGGCCGACAGCAGGAAAAGGAATCCTGCAAACGCTACGGTTTTGTTTGTCCGTTGCCGGTAACCCCGGCGCCGCTCGTCTGTCCCGTAGACGGGCAGCCCAACTGCATATCCAGCATGTTCAGCTTGAAGTAATTGCTGTCGCTGAGCTGAGGCTGCGAGCCATCGCCTTTCCAGTGCGGGTGGTCGGGGTGGTCGCTGGGGCCGCTGTTGACGCCCACTTCGAGCTCGCCCAGATATACGGTGCCAAAGTCGCGAACAAAGATGGCATTCCCGAATGTCCGGACCCCGGGAATCTCGACCGGCAGCTTGATCTTTTTGACCAGGGAACATCGCAGCTTAGGATAGCCGTTCTCGCCGCCGTTCGCACCGCTGTTCGCGCCGATCTTCGCACCGTCTTTGGCCCGCTGCTTGAGATCATCGATGTAAGCGATCTCGGCGCAGTACTTTTTCTCCAAACTTTCGGGAAGGTCGTCGGTCTCAACGATGTTATCCAGCTGGCGGTGCACGCGATCGAGAAAGCCGCCATCCAGCAGATAGGGGCGGTCGCCTTCCGGTTTGGCGCCGCAGAAGGCCAGATCGAGTTCCACTTCGACGGGATAGCCGCCGATGCGCAGGTTCTCAAAGCGCGTGCCGAGGAAGTTCACCCGGGGAACGTGGCCCTTCACCATGGGATGCTGCGTGGAGAGCTGCGCCACCACGCGATCCGCGGTGACAATATCTTCCACGTTGTAGCCCTCGAGCGCGGCGCTAGAGAGCGTGACCCAGCCGGCGTGATCGTTGCCGAAGAGATCCGTTTTCTGTTTCACGAGGGCGCCAGCGACGCGCGTATGTCCGCGCTTGAACGAAATCAAACCCTCGATGTTGGTTTCGCCCACCGATTGGGTGAAGAGGCCTTCGCGCCGGGTGTGCTGCAGAACGACGCGGCCGTATTCTTCAATCGGCCGCTCTACCGGTTGCTTGAGCTCGCCTTTGAGTATGTAGGCTTCGGCGTGATAGAAGTGGTACCGCTCCAGCACAGCGCCTGGGTCCGAAAGCAGTTGAGGATCAGCGGCCATTGGTCAGTTCCCCCCTCATTTATCGTTCGTATCATTCCTGAGTTGCAATTCGAAGGAGCCTCGACCGACTTCCTTGCTTTCCCCCGCGGCAGTAAGGCCGCGTACAACCAAGGTATAAATGCCGGCTTCGCGCCGCGCACCCGGCACCTGGAGTGGGTACTGATCCTGCCCAGGTGAAGTGTCTCGCTCAGATGAAGGAATGGGGAGCGACCATTCCAGCTTTCCCGCGGGATTATACAACTCCGCGACGTGGCGTGGGTAGCCGTCCGCTGAAATCCTGGCAAAGAGCAGAAAACCCTCCCCGGGGCGGATGGAGACTACCTGGCCGCCACCCCAACTGCCGACATTTACGAAGGCGAAAGGTAAGACCCGCGGGCTGTTCAGTGCCAACTTCAGCTGCGGATAAGTAACCAGGTTCTGGTAGCCGACCACGGCCAGCAGCGCGGCCATGACGGGAACGGCGAAGGCCGGCTTAAACATCCCAAGCAAGGCTGCGACCCAGGGCGCATTTGCCGGCGCAGGCTTTGCCCGTACCAGAGTCGGCACAGGGCGGCTCACGCCCGCCAGCTGAGATTCGTCCGCCAGTAGAACCTTGCTCTGCTCGACGAACAAAGCACCGGCGCGGACGTCGACCGCGCAATCCGGGCAATCAAAAAAGTGCTCTTCAAATTCTTGACGAGCATCGGCGTCGAGTTCGCCGAGCAGGTATCTTTCCGTCATTCTTTGACGAGCCACCAGTTCGTGGTCCATCGCTGCGATGCCCCCTCTTAATATAGTGAGCCGGAGCCCTCAGGCGTTTCATTGCCTAGGTGGAAGTAAGCTCCGGCGCGTCATTTCCCAGGTTTTTATTCTTATCTCTATCTTGATCTTTGTCCTTTAAATACAGGGACTTGAACGATTGTTTCGCGCGGTGCAGCAGCACCCGCAGATAATCCCGGTCCACGCCGAAGTTGCGGCATACTTCGTCCTTGTCCCGCTCCTCGAAAAAAACCTCCCGGAGCACGCGGCGGTCACGCTCGGAGAGCTGGTCCAGGATCTCGCGAACCTTCTTCTCCGTTTCCTTGGCCGCGAGCAGGCTGAGCAGATCGGTACCTTTAGCGGGAAAGTCCCGTTGTTGGTCATCATCGAGGGAATCGAGGCGGGAGCCAACCCGGTAATGCTCAAGCAAGACGTGGTTACAAATGGAGATAACAAAAGAACCAAGGCGCTCAGGTTGCAGGATCCTTCCGTCCCTCAGCGCGACGAAGAATCGAGCGAGAGTTTCCTGCCGGACATCTTCGATGGCTTCCGGGGATTTGAGCCGTGATCGGAGCTTGATCTGGATCAGGGCGCCGAAATAGGCACCGAAATGCTCCTGAGCGCGGAAGTCCCCGGCACGCAGGCGATCCAGATAGGACTGATCGAAGGATTGGAATTGCAAGGACTTGCCTCGCGGACCCGGGAATGACAACAAGTGTAGCATCGGGGCAGACGGGCTGAGGCCATTTTCCGGGCTGAGGGCGGGCAAGGACGGGCGCTTGAGAGCGACGCAGCGACTATGCGTCTGCGTCGAGGGCGGGATCGAGCGAGAGGCACGCACTGAAATAGCGGAACTCCTTGGAGGGGAAGCCTGCCTTCATTGGGTTGATGCAAAAACCGGAGTCGTCCTCCCCCGAGCCGACTCCGGCACTCTATCGGATCCCAACCAAGTGGTTGCCGGGTTGGAGCCGAAAACTGTGGTGCAATCGCCTTACGGCGCGATCTTGGCCACTTATCGCTATAGTGCACGGACCGGCCGGATCGTTTCACTGGCTTTGCTGATTTTTCTTGGCTAACCGTCGCAACTGGAGAATTCTGGTCTTCTCACTCTTGACCACCAGCTTGTCAGAGGGCGGTCTCGCAGGTCGTTCCGCATTCGGAGTGCTTCGGTTGCTACTCCCGGCTTCTTCATTTCGCGCACATCCAAGGTGACGTGCTATTTCACGAACAGCAGCCCATGCGGCACTGCAGATCGGAAAACATAAGCGTAGAGCAGCACGATGATTCCGACGATGGAACAGAGCGCAACCGAGTGCCACGCCACAAACCGGAAAATTATTCCTTCGTTGCCGACCTGCTCGGTGGCGGCGGTCGCAATCGTGATGGACTGGGCGTCCACCATTTTCCCCATCACTCCTCCGGCGCTGTTGGCCGCGCACATCAAGATCGGATCGATGCCGAGTTGTTGAGAAGTAATTCGCTGCAAGCTGCCGAAGAGCGCATTCGAGGAAGTGTCACTGCCGGTCAACGCAACTCCCAGCCACCCCAGGAAAGTGCCGAAGAAAGGATACAGCCAACCCGTACGCGTGAACGCCAGGCCCAGCACCGCATCCAGCCCCGAGTAGCGCGTCACATATCCGAGCCCCAGCATGAATGAGATCGCAACCATGGCGAGGCGCATGCGCACCAGCGTTCTCCAGAAAGTCCTCATCAATTGCAGCGGGCTTCTTCCGAGCAACAATCCGGAAACAACCGCGGCTAGGAAACAAGCTGTCCCCGTGGCGGAGAGCCAGTTGAAGTCGTATCGTGCCGCTTCCGGAGTCGGTTTCGCAACAACCGGAGCGTTGCGCGAGATGGCGTTGTGCAGGTAGGGCACATCCCACCCCGGCGGGCCGGGCCGAACCTTGCCGTTGGCCAGCACCACCCGAAAGGCCGGAGTAGTGGCTTGGTTCATTGCTAGTTTTATCGACGGCAATCCCCAGAGCAACACGAAGAGTGAAAGGATCGCGAAAGGTGTCCATGCCCTCAAAATCTGTCCGGCCGTGTAGGTGCGCACTTTCACCAATCCATCGAACTTCTCTGCCGGCCATTCGCCACCAACATCGTCAGTGATCGCAGCGCTCGAGGTATGTGGCGTCGGCGTCTTGTCGTCATAATCGAAACGCCAAATCTTTTTCGGTTTCCAAAAGCGCAGGAAAATCAGGGCCGCGACAATCGACACCACGCCGCTCACAATGTCCACCAGGTTGCTGTCCACGTAGTTCGACCAGAAGAACTGGGTAAGAGCGAACGAGAGGCCAACCACCAGGATGGCGGGAAGTACCTCGAAGGTCTCCTTCCAGCTGACCATGGTTTTCACCAGCCAGAAAGGAACAATGACCGCGGTGAAGGGAAGAATGCGCCCGATCATGGCGCTGAGGTCGGATTCCGGCAGCGCTGTGACTGCCGCCAGCGCATGAACCGGAGTGCCGATGGCGCCCCATGCCACTGGCGCTGTGTTCGCGATCAGATTCAGTGCCGCAGCATGGAATGGCTTGAATCCAAGCCCGATCATAAAAGCGCCGGCAATCGCCACCGGTGCTCCGAAGCCTGCAGCTCCCTCAATGAATGCGCCGAAACAGAACGCGACCAGCAGCACCTGCAGCCGCCGGTCGGCGGTGATTCCGGCCACCGACTCCTTCATGATTTCAAATTGCCCGGTTTCGACAGAAATATCGTAGAGATACACCGCGGCCAGAACGATCCAGGCGATTTTCAATACGCCGTACGCAACGCCATAGCCAAAGCTCATAGCAGCCAGGGCGGGAGGCATCTTGAAAAAAAAGATTGCCACCGCCACCGCCGTCGATGCACCGGCGATGGCGCACCAGTGCGGTTTTACTCTGAAGCCTGCCAGCAGCCCGAACAGTACGATGATCGGAAGTCCCGCAATCAGCGTGGACAGCCACCAGTGACCGAGTGGGTCGTAGATCTGAGTCCACTGCATGACAACCTCCTTGCGAACGGAGTCTCCGTGCGACACCGATTCGAACAGGCTAAGGCATGCATCGCAGGAACTTCTGCGTTACCGTTCAGCTCGCCATCTCTGAATTTCCAATGTCGGGAGCCCTGGAACTGGCGGATATCGTACCACCAGGCGATCCTTGGAGGAATATGGAGGAATTAAGACGTTTTCGGCGACACCTGTATCTGATTGTGCCAGTCAACGGCAGATGCAGCCACGGCCTGTCTGTGATCTCGCACGCACCGTGAGCACTGAAACCGCGTGGGGGCTACCGATGTTTCCATGCTGAGTTGTGCTTACCGCCTCACCGGGGCAACAAATCGCACTGTCTCCATCTTTGCCAGTTCGACGAGCTTCCCTACGGGGAGTCGCCCGATGACGATCTTTTCTTTTGGCCGGTTCTGCGACACCGCAAAACCTAAGGGCTTGATCAGTTCGATCACGGCCGCCGAGTCTTCAGTTAAGAACAATTCAATCTCGACGGTTCCATCCCGTACCAGCTTGCAATCTGATCTCTGCATCTTCCAGCAATCGAACGCCTCCAGCACGCTGGGATTCAGCTTGGACTCCAGCAGCGCTCGTTCGCTGGCAGGCTTCCCTTCGGGGAGATGAGGGGTTTCTTCTGGGATAGTTGTACCGCTGGGCATTGCGATCACGCTAGGCATTGCGACCATCGGCGGAGCCGGGATCGGACCCCCGACCGAGACTCCTCCTCCGACGCCACCGCCGGAACCCGATGCGACGCCGCCGCCCGAACCCGATCCCATGCCGCCGCTCATGCGAGTAGATGGACCTGCGCCGAGCCTCGCGATCCCGCCACCCGAAAATCGGGCCGCCTTGGACGACATACCCATTTGCTCGTACAATGTGAGACCCGCATTCGGCGCATACAGCAACCCATTCTTTTCGTTTCCGAACACTCCCTCGTAAGTCACACCCTCCGGCATTTCCACGGGAACTTCCACCCGATGCGGCGTGCCGTTCGTGGTGACAACGCGTTCCTCGACAGCAACGAACGACGTGAACTGGGTCACGAGCTTATAGCTCAATCCGAGCTCGGTGATTTCCTTTTGGACCTCGGGTTTCACATTCCCGCGTTGCAGGCCCGCCCAATCCTGGTACATAAGGTCATCGATTTTGTGTCGCGCCCACAAACTGGACAGGATGCCGCCGCTGACCGCGCGGCTGCTTAAGTTGACCGCTATATCGCGGGTGAACTCTTCTCCTGCGCGTTTGCCGCGAACCTGAATGGTGCCGTTCGCCGCGGCCGTGTAGCGCCCACTTACCGTGAGAGGTTTTCCGCTGAACAGGTCAGGCAGTTGGGTCGGAAAAACATCGGTGACCGGCAGGCTGCCCCAGTCGATGGAAATGTCGGTCAGAATCGGTGCACGCAGCCGCTCGTAGAGGCGATGGGCCGCAGCGTCTGCATTATCGCTGAGAGTAACAACTTCCGAGTCGCCCCGGCCGGCCTTAGCCATTGCTTGGATCAGGAAGCGATTCACAGAATTTCCAATGCCATACGCAAAGACGCGGGCATTCGTGTGTTTCTGCACCTCACCTATGATCTCCAAATCGTTCCCTACGAGGCCGTCGGTGAGAAAGCATACGATTCGTATATGGTCCTGGGAATCGGATGGCACCAAGGCCGCGCGAATCGCTTTCATCATCTCCGTGCCGCCGGATCCGTGTTGAGCATTCAACACCTCGCGAGCTTTGCGAATGTTTTCCACCGTGGGAAAAGCAGGGTCCGGAAATAGAATGCGCGTGTCGCCGGAAAACGTAATGAGGTTGAAGGTGTCGCCGGGATAGAGCCCGTCGAGCGCGTGATTGATAAGGTCTTTCGCTTTTTCAATCGGAAACCCCATCATGGAGCCGGAGGTGTCGAGCACGAACACGAGTTCCTTGGGCGTAACGTCAGACTCGGGCAGCCGGGCGGGTGGCTGCAAAATCAAGGTGAAGTATCCCCCTGGGCCCAACTTATTGGCAGGCGTTGCTTGGGATAGGACGGCGTCGGTGATCTGCTCGCCCGCCACTTCGTACTTCAGGATGAAATCTTTGTTGGGAATCTCACTCAGCTTCTTGAGCTTCACCGTGGCCGAGCTTGCGCCGGTGCGCTCGACATCGATTTCATGCGAGGCAGAATGCAATCGCTGAAGGGGCACGCCGGAATCGATCGCTAGTTCGATAGAAATGTCGTGCCCAGCGCGCGTTCCTTTCGGGGTGACCTGCGGAGTGATCTTCGAAGCATCGGGGACTTTATTCGTATCGGGTGCCCAGCCGCCTGCCTGTTTTCCGATAGCCCGGCCGGGGATGTACCGCGGTCCAACGACCATAGGAAACGCAAACTGATACGCGCCATCCTCGTATTCGAGCGTCTGTAAGTAGCTGATGGTCACAACAATCTGTTCGCCCGGCATAATGTTGGCCACAGACTGCGTGAAGATATTCGGACGCTCCTGGTCGAGCAGGGCCGCCACGTGTCCAGTCAGCTTGGCCTGCTCATAGATGGCGCGTGCGTCTTCGCGTTTCTTGATGACCCCGCGGACGGTGCGGCTGCCGACTTGGATGGTCATGTCATCGACCGCAGCATTCTCCGGCAGCGGGAAAACGTAAACTGCTTCAATCTTCTCCGTAGCAGTATTCTCGAAGGTCTGCGTCACCGTGACACGGGCCAGAAACCCGCTGATGGCGCCGCGAACTTCGGTATGACGCAGGGGGCAATCAGCGCTCACCGATCCGTCTTTGCCGATGATGCCGAGGGAACCTGCGGTTTCATCCAACCCTGCAGAAACAGTTGGCTCAGTAGACTGCAGGCTGAAGGCGAGCAATGTGAGGAGGGGAAGACACACTCCTAGCCACAGGGGGCGCAGACGATGGCGCAGCATAGGTGCCTCCGCGATCAACCGTTTGGAACCAAGACGCAACGAAAACGTTGCCTCTGCCTCGGATTGTTTGTGGATGTGCATCTCTGCCAGGAATAGACCAATGCAAAAGGTCATTTGTTCCCGTCATCCACAGATCAAGGAACGGAGGGGAGAGCGATTCTTGCTACCGGGTTGCGCAATCCTGAGCTTAGACTTCTGAAACTCTTCGCGGTTGGGTCAATGTCCTGAACCCTTCGCCGCCTGCGTCTCTTGGAGTAGGATCGACAGCCTGTTCACCCGAACGGCCCACCATGCAGCGAGCGTACTCGGGCGCTCCAGCCCCGCCGTCCTGCGCACCTAACATAAATGTTACTCACCAACACTTTTGCTCGTTGTTGTACTCCGGCTAGACCGAAATCAGGTCGCATTTTAAGCAAAAAGAGCAGGCTCCGGGCAAGCTCTGCTGAACTGGCTTTGCATACCCTCGTCTCTTGTTTGGCACGCGGCTTGCATTAAGCACGGCACTTGGCTCTCGGCTGCCCGCGTGGCCAATGTTCCCAACACTCGTTCCAACAACTCACAACCGCTGGTGACTAGGGAGAACTCCTTAATGGATCCGCGAGTTGAACTCATAGTTAGAGTAATTGCCGGACAAAAGACGGGAAGTAAAATGTCGGCGATGGAGGCTGGCTCTCTTTTGGGAATTTGTGAAGGGCACTTCTTACGCCTTTTCAAACGAGAAGTGGGAACTACATTCAGACGATACAAGCGTGAGGCTAGAATCACTGGAATTGTTTCTCTACTGACTGACAATGTTGTGGCAGTCAAGCAAGTAGCCAGTATCGCCGGATATGAGGATGTCAGCAACTTCCATCGGGATTTCAAGCAAGTCCACGGCATGAGTCCTCGGCAGTGGAAAATGAACGAGTTAAGCAAACGTCGTTACTTGTCGAACTTCTGACTCAGTTCCAAGTTATCGCATTGGACTGTCCCTCTCTTTACTGTTTTGCACCTTATTTTCCACAACCTTGTCATGTTCTGACCAAAAAAAGCATGTCCTGACAATTGATTTCCTTTGGCCACTTGCATGAAATAGGGCCTCCAAAGGGCCAAAGGTTTCGGCTACTAACGCGTCCGGCGCCGGTTGCAGCACTAACAACGAACGCTCTAAAGAATGGAGAACGCCATGCCTTGTCTCGATCACCTGGAAACGCTGATTCAAAAACGCTCTCTTCTAAAAGCCCTGTGGTCGTGTGCGATTGGCCTGACTCTCTTATGCTTCGTGAGTTCGTCGTGGAACTCAGCATACGCGCAATCATCACAACCCCTCTTCCCAAAATATATTGTGATGGGCGTAGTCTATGCTCCGCCTGGATCGGCGAGTTCCGTCACCTATGGAAGCACCGAGTTCGTCGGGTCCAGTGACTCCTTCTCCACGCTCAACAGCAGCGAGACCATTAGTACGACCTCGTTCACAGCTGGGGCGACGCTGGGACTGTTTGGGGCGTCGATCACTTATAACAACACCAACCAATGGACTACATCCAGTCAGCATACTTCGTCCGTTGCCATTCAGACGACGGATGGGAATGCTATCTCCACCATGGGGCCGATTAGCTCCGCCCTGGGCGTCAACCATGACAACGACATTATCTATATTTGGCTGAATCCGGTCGCATCTATGGTCGTAACGGGAACATCGAGCCTCAACTGGACGAATCTCTCATCGAACTCGTGCGATCCGACGGATACCGCCGACGTCTTAACGTTTTATCAACAGATAAGCGGTTGCGATCCCAATCAGTACCCATACCCGGATATCGTTGGAATTCCGGTGTGGTGCCTCAAGAATCCCTATTATCCCGGGCAAGGGTGCGCACAATGGCTTCCTTACACATCGCGGTCCTGGGATCTTTCCCCTTGGGGAACCGATTCAAACGGAAATCCACTCGGTCCACAGTTAACCTTGCAAGACTATGCGGACATTCTTCAGGCGGATCCTTTTGTGTCTCTAAACGGCAATTCGGTGAATGTCTGTCATCCCACCTATAACGCGGACCTCGATCCAAATGATGTTGAGGTCATCTCGTCTACCCCTGTAACCCTCACGGGATCTCAGGTGAACCCCGCACGCCTTCCACTGAGCTGCGGTGCGGGCGGTACTCTGACCAGATTCCTGCCCTACGGAGTTGTCGAATACCCTGAACCAGGCCCGAACGGCCTGCCGTCCACGTATTCAGGCAACTTTCAATACTCGCAGACAAATACGGCGGGCACGACCGCGACGGATACTCACACGGCGGGTCAAAGCACAGAGGCAACTGCCTCCTTCGGAATATCGTTCGGCATCTTCAGTGCCGATGCCGCGTTTTCTGCCAGCAATGCAACTTGGCTGACGTTGCAGAACCAGAGCGCCTTCACGAATACAACCGGAACCACGCAGTACGCTAACTACTCCATCACTGGACCGCAGCTAAGCGACAACTACACTGGACCGGCCACGTACAACGTCTATTTTGACAATGTTTACGGTACCTATGCATTTTATTCTGACCTCGAGACCAAACCTACTGTCGGCAATATAGGAATCTCGACGACCTCGACTGGCACTACGGCGATTCCTAATTTCGGGCAAGTCACGGTGGGGACGGCGAGTACTCCACCGAAAGAGATCTGGCTGACGAACAACTCGACATACCCACTTACCGTGGTGTGGCCGGCGGTTACGTTCACCGATCCTGGATTCCAACTGGTCGAGGGTAACGGCAGCTACCCCGATAACTGTTCCAACCAAGCGCTCGCCGCAAGTGCCCAGTGTACCCTGTGGGTCGATTTTGCGCCCGTTGCCTCCGACGTGGCGAACACACCGTACGGATCGACCCAACCGATCAATGCGACCATGATCGCCGCTGGTACGGAAAATGCATTTTCGTACGAGAATATCCTGGTCACCAACAATGCTGCCGTTTCAGGAACCGCAGCGCCAGTTACTACGCAGGTGGCGACCCTGTTCCCGAATCCGATCCAGAACACAACCATCACGTGTCCGCCACCAGCGGGCAAGTATTGCGCAAGCCAGAATATCTTTAGTTTCGCGACATACGTCAGCACTGCAGAGACACAGGCGTTCACATTCACCAACTACTTCACTTCAAGTGTCGCTGTGACTGGGTTCGCCCTGACGGATAGTCAGAATTTTACAGTGATTTCTAACGGTTGCACCACGGTCCCTGCTCCGCCCAGCACGTCAAACACCTGTGCGATCACGCTGCAGTTCAAGCCTGTAACTGGAATTCCTCCGGGCGGAGTGTACAACACCAAGATAACCGCCATGGGCAATGTAGTTGGTGCAACTATTCCTGCAATTCCACTAACCGTTGCAGGAGCCGCGGGGACCTTAACCGGATCCCTCTCGGTATCCCCGAGCACTTACACTGTCGATTTTAACGAAGTCACATACACGTGTGGCAGTACTCCTCCATGTCCAACGGATACCGGAGGCTGGGATTATACCGTTTACAACGGTACTTCCTACGCTTTGACCATCAACGCTAGTTGCAGTAACCCAGTTCCGCCGGGTGGAACATGCATAGTACCGCTTACTGTGAGCTGCGTAGTCCTCGAGTACGAAACCGGCATTTGCGGCAGCGCTGGCTACACGGCTACGGGGACGACCTCAGGCGGCACAAAATATACCGCTAATTCGGTCAGCTTAACAGCGGACATTGTGGCAAATAATGCAACAAAATCTCAAATCATCCTTACCGGTGCTGAACAAAGCAAAACGGACCCGGTGCCAGCCACTTATGCCAAAGCGACCATTAAGGTTGATCCGCTGAAGACACCGGTTGCCGGCAAGGGCACTCTTTCCGTGACAGTTGGCACATTCGAGGTAACTGTGTCCTACGCTGCCGGCGCTACTGACGATACGGTAGCGAAGGCCTTGGTGACGGACCTGAATGGCAAAGGCTCGCCGGTGAAGGCCACGAGAAGCGGCGCTGTCATTACCCTAAAAGCTGTCGATGCGGGTACCACGGGTAATATCGCCCTCGAAACTACGGGGGATGCGATCTTCGAACTTGCCAGATCCAGCAAGACGCTAACCGGTGGCAAAGACGCAACCACCACCACCAAATACGATGGTGGAGGCGTTGACGTCACCACCTATGGCGTTACCGCCTCCACAACCTGGGGCAAAGAGAGCACTGCGCAGACGGTTGCCAAAGCTCTCGCGACATCCATCAATAAGGTAGCCGGGACGTACTGGAAGGCAACTGCAAGCGGCGATGTGATTACGCTTACAGTCGTTTCCCATCCATCCGCATCGACGTCCGGACCAGCTATCGCGGTGGCAGTAACTGACTCGGAAGGCTTCACGCCGCCTTCTTTCGGTGCCCAAGCCACGAACTAACGGACCTGCAAAATGGTGGGTGCATTGGCGAGCAAGTTATGCCAGCCAATGCATCTGCCTGGCGTGGTGGCTCGTCTGCGGACATTCATTTGATTCGAAGGACAGTTGGAAGAAAGAGGGAGTCGCGATGAACTCGACTATTACGTTTCTGGGCCTGACCCTGCCGGTCTTTGAGATCATCGGCAAAATGATAGTCGTTCTGTCCCGAAGGTCTATGTTTCGGCTGCGTAACAAGGGACGGACACGCCTGAGTCATCGGCATTTCCGAATCACGGCTTCCCCAGGCCGGCACGCCACGGTTGCACTTGCCGTAATGGTGCTAGCTACCAGCGTAGCCCGAGCACAGGCGGATTTCGAAAAGGGATTTCAGGCATATCAGTCGTACCACGGGTCGGATTTCGACACGGTGAATCTGGCGAATGGCAATCTTGTCCTGAACATACCCCTGTTGTCCTATGAACAGCGCGGTGGCGTACCGCCGGTGGTTATCTCCATCCGCAGTAATTCAACAACCTTTCAATCGACCCCTCCGTTCCAGAATGGACCACTCGATACCAAGCAGCATGAAGTGGCATCGGGAGTAATTGGGTCACCATGGGGTCAGCCTCACGTGGTGATCAGCCCAGGAGGACTGTATTGGAAAGAGGAACGAATTACGACTGCCTCGAAGACGGGAAGCGGCGGCCCCGAGTATCTGACTCGGTTCGTGGCGACCGATGATAGCGGTGCAACACACTCGCTCGGGGGTTCGATTGCAAACTCGAAGGCGGGGCTCGTGCCCGGGATTCGCTACAGCGTTGACGGCAGTGGACTGATGTGGCAACCGGGAAACGGCAGCAGCACGCCGCTACTGGTGGACCGCAAAGGAAATATCGGCGGCTTGAACGATCCGAACGGGAATGTGATCACCCTACAAGGGCCATGTGCGCAGCCGGTTGGCGGCGGGGAGTACTTTAATCCCAGTCTGGCCTCATGGGAAGGCAATGCCTATGGAACGGCCTCGGCAACGTCGATTGTAGATACGGTGGGAAGAGTCATTCCAAATCCAAGCTATCTGCCTCCTACGGCGCCCTATAGCTGCCTGGTCGATCTCGACGCTTCCTACCATCCAGAATCATTGGCGTCGGGCGATGGCTGCGAGACCTGGAACTTTCCGGGCCAGGAGGGCGGGACTGTTCCGCTAATCTTCTGTTACGAACAGATCGCTGTAAATGCGTATATCCCGACACCCGGCGAGGCGGAAAGCAGTCCCGGGAGCGAGCAAATCAATGAAACCTGGTGGGTATTGGTCAGTGTTACGCTTCCGAATCAAACGCAATGGAAATTTACTTACGATAACTATGGCCAGGTGGCGAGTGTCACGATGCCGACCGGGGCGACGGTGTCCTATACTTATGGTGGGAACATCGGCACTAACCCAAACGCCACACGGCTCGCCTGCGGCAACCCGCCGGGACAGATTCCGGTCTCGGGGACCCCTGTTTGGCCTTACTCAAACCTAATGTCGACGCGGATGGTGACCAGCCGCACGCTGAACCTAAACGATGGCTCCCCGCTGCAAGTGTGGACCTACACCAGCACGATCGGATCCGGATGGGCAAGTAGCCCGAACGCGGGAACAGTGACGGTCACAGATCCCAGTCCTTTTAATGACGTTGTAGTGCATACGTTCAAGCTCATTGGCAATTCCGGACAGCCCGCGCCAGTCTGCGGACCTTACGAGACAGCGACGCAATACTATCAAGGCCCGAACACTTCGGTAGCGCCACTCAAAACGGTAACTACAACATATTCTGCTTCGGGGTCGGATTACGCCAATCCCACAAACTTCTCTAACTACATTTCGGTGGGCGTCTTTCCACAGACCATCACTACTACTCTTGGGTCTGGCAGCAATGCCGTCACCAGCCAAGACGTTGACACCTACGACTCGAGTCCGCCGAACTCCTTTGGCACGTATCAGGACTATCTCGGAAATACCCACCCCTTCAGCTTCGGACAATTGCTGAAGCTCACCGAATCGGACTGGGGAAGTGCCGGAAGTTCAACGCCGGGATCGATTCTGCGTACGACACTGCATACCAAGCTCTGGCAGTCGAATTGGAATTACTATGCAGCGAACCTGATCGATTTGCCCTGTCTGGACACGCTTTTCTCTGGGAATTACACGAGTTCGCAGCCCAGTTGCACCGCCCCAGCCGCGCCGTCAAGCCAGATGTCGCAAACTACGTACGCGTATGACCAGAGTCAGTACACTACCTCAGGCTCGCTAGGCAATCTAACTTCGGTTACGCGCTGGCTGAGCGGTGGCACGTCGCCAGTATCACACCTGGTTTACATTGCGGCGGGTGGGGGAACCACCCATGGGATGCCTACTCAAAAGATCGACCCCTTGGGAAACACCACAACGACTACGTATGACGCTACTGGACTGTATCCACAAGAGACTCAGTATCCAAGCACGACCTATGGAACAACCACGACCACGCATATCGTATATTCTTCCTATGATGCCAATACGGGGGAGTTGTTAACACACACGGATGAGAATGGAAATGCTACAACGTTCACCTATGACAACATGCGCCGCCGGATTGAGCTTGTCCCTCCAACAACTGGCGGGACGGTCTGGTATTGCTACACAGATGAGGGGTATGTCCTCCCGGCCGGCTCGGGAG
Source organism: Candidatus Sulfotelmatobacter sp. (assembly GCA_049512555.1). GTDB lineage: Bacteria > Acidobacteriota > Terriglobia > Terriglobales > Acidobacteriaceae > Sulfotelmatobacter. Next base: position 16,271 of record JBEKWZ010000002.1, read on the forward strand.
GCACATCATGCGCGCAAGCCGCCGAACCGCCCTACGAGGCGGTAGTCACTGAACAGATCACCGCCAGTGTAAATAAAGAGTCGACCTATTCGGTGGATACCCTCGGACGATTGACCCAGACCCAGTTGAATTCCGACCCATCCGGCGCCACCTATTCGCTTATTACCTACGATGTCCTCGGGCGAAAGGCCTCTGAATACAATCCAACCCGTTGCAGCACACCCACTACCGATTGCGGTGAGACCACATGGGGCGTAACCAACTACTCCTACGACGCCCTCAGCCGGGTTTTGAGCGTAACCGAGCCGGATACTTCGATAGTTTCGACAAGCTATTCGGGCAACAACACCACGATTACGGATGAGGTCGGCAATCAGCGTACAAGCACAACGGACGGGTTGGGGCGGCTTACAGTTGTCGTCGAAGCACCCAATAACAGTTCATACGACTACGTTACCGACTACGCCTATGACGTCCTGGGCAATTTGCTCAGTGTCAACCAGAAGGGCGGCAACACGAATTCCGCAAATTGGCGCCCGCGGAACTTCATATACGATTCGTTGTCGCGCCTCACCAGCGCCACCAATCCGGAATCGGGCAAGATCAGCTATTCCTATGTGAACTCCGGCGGAGCACTGTGTGCCGGCGACATCAACGCGGTTTGCACAAAGACGGCTCCCTCGCCGAACCAGCCCGCCACCGGTACGAAAACCGTCGCCACAACCTATACCTATGACGCACTGAACCGGCTCGCCGGAAAAAGCTACAACGACAGTTATGCTTCCAATCCTGTGACCGCGACCGTGGCGTATGGCTATGATGGCGTGGCGCTCACGGGCTGCACGACGAAGCCGCCGGCAGATACAGACAGTTACCCTAAGCCGCTACGCACGTCGATGTGCGATGGATCGGGTGGAACTTCCTTCACGCACAATCAAATGGGCTGGACCCTGCAAGAAAGAAGGACCATTGGCACCGTGAGCGAGTACGAGACTGACGCTTACGATCTTGCTGGCTTTCCCACAAGTATTGCCAGCGTCGGTTACTCCGTCGGCTACACCTACAGCGCAGCGGGACGGCCACTCACGGCGGAGAATTTCGTCAGTCCGGATACGACGTTCGTGAAGGCGGCTACCTACGCCCCACCCGGCGGCTTAGCTGGTATGACGATGGGTTATACCTCCACCTTTGCGGGCATCACCACCAGCAACGCCTACAACGACCGGTTGCAGCCCATCCTGCTTTCCGCGACAAGTCCCACCGGAACTGTGTTCAGCTTGTGCTTCGACTACCACCTTAAGGTTGCGGTGAGTACAGCCCCGTGCAGTTTCTCGGCCAGCAGCTTAGGCGATAACGGAAACGTCTACCAGGTCGTGAATAATCTGAACACTACGCGAACCCGGCAATATACCTACGATGCGCTGAACCGCATTGCCACGGGACAGTCCACCGGAACGCTTTGGGGCGAAGCCTACACCACCGATGCCTGGGGGAACATGGCGGCGATCAGCGCCTATAACAGCAAACCGGGCGAAAACCTTAACACTTCGGCAACCACCAACAATCAGCTCGCCGCCTTCGTCTACGATGCGGCCGGAAATCTGATTGGAAACGGCTCGACCACTTACACCTACGACGCCGAAAATCGCCTGATCGGCTCTTCGCTGGGATATTCTTACATTTACGACGGCGGCGGCCAGCGGGTGGAGAAGTGCGCGCCGGCAGGCACGACTCCCGGCACCTGCGCCAGCGGGGCCACGGGAACCCTTTACTGGCGGGGCATTGGCAGCGGCGAAACCCTCACCGAGACCAACTTGACCGGGACCACGCAGAATAGCTACGTGTTCTTCAATGGCATGCGGGTCGCGCGAGTCGACAGTTCGAAGGGGGTTCACTACTATTTCTCCGATCATCTCGGAACCCACGCTGTGATCGAAAATGCGACCGGTACGGCGTGCGAGCAGGATGCGGATTACTATCCCTACGGCGGAGAGCAGAACGACTACTGCACCACCCAGGTAGCGCAGAACTATAAGTTCACCGGCAAGGAACGGGACGCCGAATCCGGCCTCGATATGTTCGGCGCCAGGTACTACGGCAGCAGCCTCGGCAGGCTCATGTCGCCGGACCCAATCAGGGTGTCTTCCGCCCATCTTGAGAATCCTCAACGGTGGAACGAGTATGCTTACGCTCTAAACAACCCTCTCATCAATGTCGATTTAGGTGGCCAATTCAGCTCTGATGGCCACACTGCGATTACAATGGCCGGTCTCAGGCGTGCAGGCCTCGATCCCCACTCCCGTTTTGCTCGGGCAGTTATCGCTGCTAATCACACTGTGGATACTGGACATTACTATGGATTCCTTTCCGCGCAGCTTGATTGGCAACACCAGGCGGATCACTTCCTGAAGGCGCCAGAACCTCAGAATCAAATCGGTGCTTACAGTAATGCGATGGACCGCATTCATGGACTTGCTGATGCGGCGTTTTCGACTATAAAGTCCAGTGGATTGGACGCTGCTGCAAAAGACATCGGTTCAGCACTGCACACCATTCAAGACAGCTACGCTCACACACACCGCGATCCATCAGGCGCAATTGTGCAGATAGATTGTTTCACCTGTGTAAGTTGGCTCGGGACGGGTGAGCACACTCATCATGATCCTGACGCAGAAAATCCGAATGGATCGCTAACGGACCCGGCAAATGCTGCCGCTGATGCCACGTCCGCATACATGAAGCTGATGGAGTCCGCGCCGCAGTTGACGCGAGATCAGTTTGAGCAACAATATCGGCAGTATACAACCAAGTATTTCAGTCAGAAGCTTCCCAGTGACCACTAGGAATAGCATCTTCCGCCGAAGAGCAGTGATCCTTTCCGCAGTGCTCTTCATATGTGCGGTATCTGGGTATTTCGCACTCGGATGGGGCGTCTACTACTGGAAGGAATACACTCATCATTATGAGCCAGGTGCGGTATCGGATTTGTTCGCTTTACATACGATGCAGGAAAACTACAAGAAGGATCATGGTTCATACGCTGGCACGTTCTCGCAACTGGGCGTGCCCCTCGGTGCCAGATTGAATTCAGATACGCTGACATGGAGTGGCCGCTATGGATATCGGATCATCGAGGTGATACAGAATCAACACGGCACGGTTCTGGACTATTCCATCGATGCACGTCCAGCAACATACTCTCACGGTAGTAAGCGGAGCTATCTCATGGACCAGAATGGGACCGTCTATTTCACTTCCGCAAATCGCGGCGCGACCAAGGGAGATCCATCCATCCGAAGCGAGAGGTGACAGCGCAGCAATTGCTGTGGATTCATGTTCGTCCCGGTCGCCAATGTTTGCGGGCCCGGCCGCCGGTGAAAACACAAGGCCGCAAGTCTTGCCCGACTTCGCCCCATCCTGCGGATGTTTACCGACTGAAAGGCGAATCACTCTGCCTTTCTCCGCGCCATTCTAGGTAATGGGCGCCTTCAGAATGGCGTTCCGGCAGGCCGTTTACGAGGACCAGCCCGGGTTTGAGCCGCCCATTTGGAGACAGAGCGACGGCGCAATACCCCAGGCCCTTGCCGGTTTGGACGCGTTTAGTGATAGTTTCCCCTATCTGCTCCAGATGCACCGAAAACGGCGTCAGCCGTACCAGTGGAAACCCGCCAGCATAGATGGACCCGGTGGATGCGAGACCAAGCCCCTGTCGTCTCAATTCTGAAGCAGGCCTGAGACGATTCTTGTTCTGGATAGCTTCCGGTTCGCCGACCAGCCAGGGGCCATCACCTAGCGGCCGAATGCGACACGCGGGCACGGCCATTTCTACATGTGGTCGTCTTGATCGCCGTTACAGGGCTTTGTTCAACAGACCGGTCGATTGTGCGATGGAGGCCCCTCTGAGAAGGCCCACAAAGTGTGTCCCGAATCGTGAAATCGGTGAGTTAGAATACATCCATTGAGCTCGGGAGTCGGAGTCTTAGCCTCGGAGGATGATACAGAAAGACGGAGTTTGGCGAAGGGCTCGTTAGGCTCGAGCCTCCCTGTTGCGCCACAGTCGGTGCGGTTTGATCTCAACCCTTATGCGCTGCAGGTACTTTCGGATATTCGCCCCAGTCGGGATGTTTTTCCTGCTACTAGTGGGCGTAGGGAGTGGGCAAAATACGACGCTCATCAGCCTTGATCAGGCCATTGATCTGGCGCTGGCGCACAACCATTCCATAAAAGCCACCCGAACTCTCATTCTTCAGAATCAGGCCCAGGAGATTACCGCGAACCTGCGCCCCAATCCGACTCTTGGAGCCGACACCCAGTTCGTGCCATTCTTCAGTCCTCAGGATTTCTCTGGCGAAAATCTGAACGAAACTCAGCAGTTCGACATTGGGCTCAGCTACCTGTTCGAGCGCGGCCACAAGCGGCAGCGGCGCTTGCAAGCCGCTCGCGATCAGACCGCGGTCACCCGCGCCCAGGTCGGCGACGCGGAACGCACCCTGGCATTCAACGTGGGGCAGCAGTTCGTCAGCGTTTTACTGGCGGAATCCACTCTTCAGTTCGCGCTTGAAGATCTAAAGGACTTCCAGCAGACGGTCGACATTGGCGAAGCACAACTCAAGGCGGGCTACATTGGGGAAGGCGATTATCTTAAGATCAAACTGCAGCTTCTGCAGTTTCAGACCGATGTTTCGTCTGCTCGCCTGGCGAAAAAGCAGGCGCTGGTCGGCTTGCGCGAATTCCTGGGCTATAACGCGGTGCCGGCCGACTATGACGTGATTGGCGATCTGGCGTACGAGCCACTCAAGGCGAACCAGGAAGACTTACAGGCGAAGGCGATGCGCGAGCGGCCCGACTTTCGTGCTGCGGAATTGGGGATCACGGCCGCACAGAGCCAAATCCTGCTGGCCAAAGCGAACGCCAAGGTGGACGTAAATGGAACGTACGACTTTACCCATGTTTCCGGTGAGAACACTGCTTCGATCTTTGTGAATTTTGAGTTGCCGATATTCAACCGCAATCAAGGAGAAATCGCGCGTACAGGTTATGCGCTCACCCAGGCCCAGGAGCAGGAACAAGCGGCCAGCGATACGGTTCTCTCCGATGTTGCCAATGCCTATGAGGCGGTGAGGAGCAATGACGAAGTGGTGCAACTCTATACTTCCGGATACCTCAAGCAGGCGCAGGATTCGCGTGACATCAGCGAATATGCGTATAAACGTGGTGCCGCCAGCCTGTTGGATTTTCTCGACGCCGAACGCAGTTACCGCTCCGTTCAGTTGGCTTATCGGCAGGCGCTGGCCTCTTATATGACCGCTCTGGAACAACTGAAGGAAGCGGTGGGAACGAGAAACCTGCCATGAACGTCCGCAACAGTTGGCCGCGGTTGGCTGCACTGGCCGCCCTAATGGCGATCACGGTGGCACTCGTCGGCTGCCAGGGGTCGGGATCCAATGCCGCTGCGAACTCTGCCGGCGCCAACAACTCAAGCAACCCAGAGTTGTTTACCATTCCGCAGGACCAGATGTCGCATGTGCAGGTGCTGACCGTGCAGCCTGAGACACTGACTCGATCCCTCCGGCTCACGGGAGCCGTCGCCTACAATAGTTTTCGCACCACTCCGGTCATCACCCAGGTGAGCGGACCGGTCAGCCGAGTGGTGGTGGTTCCCGGACAGAAGGTGACTCAGGGCGAGCCCATGTTGTACGTGGCGAGTCCGGATTACTCACAGCTCCGCACCAACTATTTGAAGGCCAAGGATGCCTATGCCTTGGCCCAGAAGGCCAACGCTCGAGCCCAGGATTTGTACCAGCATCACGCAATCGCCGAACAGAATGTCGAGCAGGCGCAGTCGGCAGAGGTGCAGGCCAGCGGCGATCTGGTGGCCGCGCAAGCGGCTCTAAAAGTTATGGGAGTCACCGACCCTGACGCGCTCGTGAACGCTCCGCCTTCGTTTGAAGTTCCGGTAAAGGCGCCGATCGGCGGTCTGGTGGTTGAGCAGGATGTGTCCGCCGGGCAACTGATTCAACCGGGCAC
>JBEKWZ010000003.1:0-21983 GCA_049512555.1 Candidatus Sulfotelmatobacter sp.
CTTCATCATCAGCGCGGCCGAGGCCGTGGAATATGGACTCATTGACAAGGTAATCACGGCTCGTCCGTAAGTACCTGGATTTGAGGGCGCCGCCTCGTAGGATGGTCGCGGCGGAGGTGATGTCGGAGGAATTCAGTGGCGAAGTTTGGCGAAAGCAACGACCTTATTAAGTGCAGCTTCTGCGCGAAGGGTCAAAAACAGGTAAAGAAGCTCATCGCGGGGCCCAGCGTGTACATCTGCGACGAGTGCATCGACCTCTGCAACGACATAATCGCCGACGAGTTCGGTGACCGCCCCGAGTTCGTACTCGACGATCTTCCGACGCCGCGCGAGATCTCGGCCTTCTTAGATGAGTTCGTCATCGGTCAGGTCGAGGCCAAGAAGATCCTCGCCGTCGCGGTCTACAACCACTACAAGCGGATCCAGACCGGACCACTCCACGAGGACGACGTGGAGGTCGCCAAGTCGAACGTGTTGCTGCTCGGCCCGACCGGCTGCGGCAAGACCTTCCTCGCCCAGACGCTGGCGCGCATGCTCAACGTCCCGTTCGCGATCGCCGACGCCACGGCACTGACCGAAGCCGGTTACGTCGGTGAGGACGTCGAGAACATCCTGTTGAAGCTCCTGTCGGCGGCCGACTTCGACGTCAAGCGCGCCGAGCGCGGCATCATCTACATCGACGAGATCGACAAGATCGCGCGCAAGGCCGAGAACCCGTCGATCACACGCGACGTCTCGGGCGAGGGCGTGCAGCAGGCGCTGTTGAAGATCCTCGAAGGAACCGTCGCCAGCGTGCCGCCCCAGGGCGGACGCAAGCACCCGCACCAGGAGTTCATCACCATCGACACCGCGAACATCCTGTTCGTCGTCGGCGGCGCCTTCGCCGGACTCGAGGAGATCATCGAACGACGTCTCGGCACCAAGTCGATGGGCTTCAACCAACCGATCGAGTCGAAGCGCAAGGGTGACATCGAACTCTTCCGTCACGCGCTCCCCGAGGACCTCGTCAAGTTCGGTCTCATCCCCGAGTTCATCGGACGACTCCCGATCGTGAGCGCGGTCCAGCAACTCGACCGCGACATGTTGATCCGCGTACTGACCGAACCGAAGAACTCGCTCGTCAAACAGTTCCAACAGGTCCTGGCGATGGACGGCGTCGAACTGGTCATCGACGAGGGCGCGCTCGAAGCGATCGCCGACCTCGCGCTCGAGCGCGGCACCGGAGCGCGCGGTCTTCGTTCGATTCTCGAAGCCGTCTTGCTCGAAGCGATGTTCGATGTCCCTGGACGAAACGACGTGGTCCGGTGCGTTGTCACCGCCGAATCGGTCCGCGACAAGGTCGCCCCCGAATACGAATTGCGAAAGGCGACGCGCACCCGTCGCGCGAGCTAACGCGTGCGCTTTCGGTCGTACGTCGAAGCGCTGACGTGGCTCGAGTCGCACGTTGATTATGAACGCGTCGCTCCGAATCGCCGCGAGGTTCCGACATTGCAGCCCATCGTGGACACACTGGCGATGCTCGCCGAACCGCAACGTGATTACCCGACGATTCACATAACGGGCACGAACGGCAAGGGAACGACGACCACACTTACCAGCGCCCTGCTGGGCGCGACCGGGCTGCGGGTGGGAACCTTCACCAGTCCGGACTTGCACGCCGTCAACGAACGCATCGCCGTCAACTCTGATCCCATCGACGATGAGGAGTTCATCACGCTCCTCCAACGAATGGCCGACGTCGAATCGGTCAGTGGCATCGCCCTGACGCGCTTCGAAATCTTGACCACTGCGGCGTTCCTGCACTTCTCCGACGAGGGTGTCGACGTCGCGGTCATCGAAGTCGGCATGGGGGGCACCTGGGATTCGACCAACGTCATCGACGGCAGCGTCGCTGTTCTGACGAACGTCGACCTCGATCACACCGCGGTCCTGGGCACGACGATCGCGGCGATCGCGAGCGACAAGGTCGGCATCTTTCGCGCCGACACCGTGGCCATCGTCGCCACGACCAACGCCGTCGTCGTCGAGATCGCCCAACGCCGGGCCGACGAACTGGGCACCGACCTCTGGCTGCTGGGCGACGCGTTCACACTCGAACAGAACGAACTTGCGCTCGGCGGCCGCGCGATCTCACTTCGGACGCCGTTCGCGCACTACGAGGAGGTCCTCGTCTCGCTCCACGGCATCCACCAGGGCGTCAACGCAGCGACGGCCATCGTCGCGTCCGAAGCGTTCCTCGGTCGAGCGCTCGGCGACGAGATCGTGACGTCGACGCTGGCCCATGCCCGCATGCCCGGACGCATGGAACTCATCTCGCGCAAGCCGATGATCGTGATCGACGGGGCGCACAACCCGGCCGGGGTGAAGGCGCTCGTCGCGACCCTCGATGGCGCGTTTCACGTCGAGGGGGAACGGAGGTGCGTGCTCGGCATGCTCAGCGGTCGCGACGTCGACGACATGGTCGAACCACTGGTCGCGCTCGGCTTCACCGAGTTCCACTGTTGTGCGCCGAACTCACCGCGGGCGGTACCCGCGGGCGAGGTCGCGAACGCGGTGCGTCGTCACGGCGGCGTCGCCTACGAGCACCCGAGCGCGACGTCAGCGCTGGCGCACGCTCGTGAACGCTCGACCGACGAAGACCTGATCGTCGTCGCGGGTAGCCTCTACCTCGTCGCCGAGGTGCGCGGTGAGGTGCTGCGCGTGCGATCTCGGCACTTGACCTGACGGCTGTTAGATTGCTTCGTCGTGGACAGAACACTCTTCATCGTGAAGCCCGACGGTGTGGCGCGCGGCCTCATCGGCCAGATCATCGGTCGCCTCGAAGACAAACAGTTGCGCGTCGTGGCGGCGGATCTGCGCACCATTGATCTCGCGACGGCCGAGCGCCACTACGCCGAACACAAGGGTCGGGACTACTACGACCAGCTCGTCGAGTTCATTACCCAAGGTCCGTCTTTGGTCCTAATCGTCGAGGGCCCTTCGGATACGTGGCAGGTCGTGCGAGGCCTCATGGGTGCCACGAACGCAAAGGACGCTGCGCCGGGGACGATCCGGGGTGATCTCGCGATCGGCCACCGGGAGAACCTCGTACACGGTTCGGACTCAGCGTCGTCGGCGAAACGCGAAATTGAGATCTTCTTCCCGCATCTCGACTGAAAATCTTCTCAGCGGGCGTCCCAGTTGGCGTTTCGGTTCATTCCCACTTGCGCCTCCTCAATTGGCCGATTGACGTTTGGGGAGGGACTTAAGCAGGCAGTTCGCACTACGAATTCGCCGCTCAGAGCTAGATACAACCCCTAGATGCAAAGTTCACAAAAGGGAAACAACCGGGCCCGTATCACGACGTTAGTTTCTGGGTAGAACGAAGGGTTACAAAGGGCAACCCTGGTAGGGTTGATTGTTGAGTGAATGTGAAATCTTCGCATTGGAGGGGAATTATGGTCGAGCAAATCCGGGAGAAGATCTCCAAGCAACGAGCGAAGTTCGTTCCGGGACTCTTCGCGATGGCACTGCTCTCCGGATTAATTTTTAGCATCGTTTCCACACCGAATGCGACCGCTGACTACTACACGGGTTGCGGATACGGTTATAACGCCAGTGGTGGCGGCTTCGGCTATGGCACAGGGATTGGACACGGCTACGGCTACAACCTGAGTCACCAATTTGGATTCGGCTACGGATACCAGGTCTGTCCTCCGACGACGACGACGACTGTAGGTGGCGGTGGCGGCGGTGGCGGCGGTGGAACGACCACCACGACTACGACTACGAGCACGACTACGACTACGACGCCAACCTCAACCACAACCGCACCCGTGACAACGACGACAGCCGCGCCTGGGCGGAAGCACCTGTTTGGACGCAAGGCGCATGGATACGCGATAGTGGGCAGGAGTGTTCGGTTCGCTATTACGGGTGGCGGGTTCTACGGGCACCCCAAGGTGACCAGCAACGAGCCCGGTACAACCGTTGGCGTCGAACACGACTATGGCAATGTACTCATCGTGAAGGTAACGATTCCGTTCGGTTCACCCAAGGGCTGGTACACGCTCACGATCAGGGAGCCAGACGGGAAGTCTTGCAAGGTCAATTACTTAGTGAAGTAATTTCGGTACCTCTTCTCAGCAGTGGACCCCCTCATTTGAGGGGGTCCACTGCTGAGAAGAGGTGGTTTTGATTGAGTCATCTCAGGATCTGAGTTCAAGCTCAATCGACTCCGAGAGATAGCACGTGTCAACTGTCGCTCCGACATTTACGAAATTGGACTTATGGCAAAGTTACTTACTTGGTTTCGAACCGGGGAGCGTACTTCGGGTGCGTTCTATTTCCTTTTAGCCGTTGCGATCATGCTGCCTCTGTTCCGGCCGGGTTATCTCTTGGCCTTGGATCTATCCTGGACACCAAATATTCCTGTGCAGGGAATCACGAACAATTACTTCTTACTGTTTCTTGTTCTCCACTTGATCAAGTACGTTGTCGCGAGTCAGTTGATTGAAAAGTTTCTGCTGTTTGGAATACTTTGGCTCGCGGCTAGTGGAATGCACCGGCTCGTAAAGACTTGGGGAACTTCAGAGACATGGGCATGCTACTTCGCCGGCATTCTTTACTTATTCAGCCCATTTGCCTACAGCAGGTTTTTGGCTGGGCAATATTTGATCTTGTTGGCGTATGCGCTTATTCCGTGGTTCGTTGCAGCATTGTGGAATTTTCTTACCATCCCTGATATACGTTCATCCGCACGGCTCCTGCTTTGGACGTTAGCCGTGAGTATCGTCGATCTTCATTCGATCTTCGTGATGGCACTGTTGTCAGTCGTATCGGTCGTAGGCTTCATCGTGACAGGGAAAATTGAAATTCGTCCACTACTGAAGTGGGGGTCTTCGTTGATTCTCGCGTGGATCGTGCTGTCGAGTTACTGGCTTCTTCCCCTACTTTTTGGTACGAGCAGTACGGCTACCTGGATTCAAAGTTTTAATACGCAAATGGTTCGAGCTTTTGAAACCGTAGGTGATCCGCGATACGGACTTTTGTTTAACGCCGCCGCAATGTACGGCTTTTGGGTAGACAGACTCGGTCATTACATTCTTCCGAAGAGCGATGTCGGGATATGGCCGATACTGGCGATTCTCTTCATTGTGCTGGCATTCATTGGCTTGGTTGCGGAGAGGCGACGTGTCTTTACCTGGATACTCTCAATAACGGGGTTGGTCGCGTTCGTCCTTGGCGTGGGTGCTGCTTATCCACCATTTGCCCATATTTTTTACTTTCTCTTTAACCACGTTCCGTTCTTCAAGGGAGACCGCGAATCAGAAGTATTCATCGGACTGTTGGTGATGACGTACTGCTTCCTGGGTGCCATCGGGGCGTCTTGGATCGCGAACTTCGCGAAACGTCGAATGCGGGGGGGCACTGGAGAAGTAATAGGCGGGATCCTTCTACCTCTCGTCATCATGATTTCACCAATTGTGTATAACCCAATCGAAATGTGGGGCTTTGAAGGCCAATTGAAGCCGACCAACTACCCCTCCGATTGGTATGCAGTTAACAGTCAACTCGACTCGGATAAGTCAAACTTTCAGGTGCTGTTTCTCCCATGGCACATGTATCTGAGTTTCAGCTTTACAAGTGATGTCATTTACAATCCAGCCACGAGCTTCTTTGATAAACCCACCATTCAAGGTAACGACATTCAGATTGCGGGCGTCTACACTGAGTTCAACACGCCAACGAGTCTCTATGTCAACAATCACATCCTTCCCGTTGGACCATCGGTGCACAATATCGGCGTGAATTTGGATCATTTGAACATCAAGTACGTCGTTGTAGCGAAGAATTTCGATGTCGGTCAATACGATTGGCTTAACAAGCAAACCGATCTGACGCGTATTGACAACACGAAGAATCTTCTGGTCTACCGGAACGATTCCTGGAAGGCGGCACGTTGATCATCCGCAGCGGATGGTTTCAAATCTCGGCCATCCCGAAGTAGTTCAAGGATTGATCTTCGAGTCTTAGTAGACGGACTGCTCTCGACGTTCCCCGCATCAGTATCATTGTGCGAATCAATCCAGCGACAGTATTCAATGCGTGAACTAACTAAGACAGGAGCGCCGTGAAAGTTACAACGGGTAACTACTGGTACGGGAATTCGGTTCTCGTGACTGGCGGCACTGGTTTGGTCGGGTCGTGGCTTGTCAAACGGCTCTTGAAAGATGGTGCCAATGTCACGTGCCTAATCCTTGATTTCGATTCCCGAAGTGAACTGATCAGGAGCGGCGATATCGACGAAGTCTCAATAATTGCTGGCAATCTCTCAGATCTCACGGCGGTTAGGAGAGCGGTTTATCAAAACGGGTGCTCGACAATTTTTCACTTGGGCGCTCAGACCATCGTAGGTACCGCCCTTTTAGACCCCGTAGAGACATTTGAGTCGAATATTCAAGGTACCTGGAACGTATTGGAGGCGGCCAGGACTTCTGGAGGACTCGTCAGTAAAGTACTGATCGCTTCGAGTGACAAGGCGTATGGCTCTGTTGACACGTTGCCGTATCACGAGGGCATGCCTCTTCAGGGCGATAGTCCGTACGATGTCTCGAAGTCGTGTGCCGATTTGCTGTCGACAACCTATGCAAAAACGTACGGAGTTCCTCTCGTTATAGCTCGATGTGGGAACATTTACGGAGGCGGGGATCTCAATTGGAATCGGATAGTCCCGGGCACGATTCGGAGCCTGTTACTCGGAGAACGACCTCAAATCAGGAGCAACGGACTTTCAGTTCGTGACTATATCTATGTGGAAGACGTCGTATCTGCCTATCTATGCATGGCGAAAGGTCTCGACGATTCGGGGATAGCGGGTGAAGCGTTCAACTTCTCGAGAGAAGAGCCAATGACCGTCCTTGAGATATACGCACAAGTGTGCGAGTCGCTAGAAGGCAAGTTCGTAGAGCCGGACGTGTTGAATACGGCTACGCACGAGATTCAAAGTCAGTATCTGTCGAGCAACAAAGCCCGAGAGAAGCTTGGCTGGACACCTGAGTATTCGATCAAGGAAGGTCTGTCTCGAACGGAGGATTGGTACAGGGACTTTCTTAAGATTGAGAAGGTATGAAGAATCGATAAGGGTCTCCTCGAAGACTGCCTCAGATTAGAGATCGTTGTGAACTGCCTCACCGGTTATTACGAACGCGGCTATAACATTGCACCAAACATCTCGAAAGATTGTTGAGTGTGTGGAGGGGAGTCGAATGAGCGAAAGCTCATACAGTTCGGCCGATTGGTCCATTCAGCAAGATTTCGAATTCATCTTCTCGCAAACTGCAGATATCTGGCCCACGCTCAATGGTGCCCGGATATTTATCACTGGTGGGACGGGCTTCATCGGAAGCTGGCTACTTGAAAGCCTCCGTCTTGCCGATGAACGCCTGAGTTTGGGAATTCATGCAACGGTCCTCACGAGGGACCCTCGGAGATTTCAGAGCAAGCTACCTCACCTCGCCAACTATCCCGGTTTCGATTTTGTCAGTGGTGACGTAAGCAGTTTTGATTCGCCGTCCGGGGCCTTTACTCATTTAATACACGGCGCAACAGATGCAAGCGCGTCTCTCAATGAATCGAATCCTCGACAAATGTTCGAAACGATTGTGCAAGGGACACGCAGGGTTCTTGATGTTGCGGTCGAGAAATCAATTCAGCGAATGCTCTTCCTAAGCTCTGGTGCGGTCTACGGTCGGCAGCCGTGGGAATTGGAGAGAGTACCGGAAGATTGGATTGGATCACCTGACTGCACAGACCCCAGGACTGCTTACGCTGAAGGTAAACGCGCCGCAGAGATGTTGTGCGCAATCTATAACAAGCAGTTTGGTGTTCACGTGGGCGTGGCGCGTATTTTCGCGTTGCTCGGTCCTCGTCTCGATTTAGGTATCCACTTCGCAGCGGGCAATTTCATTCGTGACGCCATTCAAGGCAGACCGGTCATAGTCAGGGGCAACGGATTGCCATGCCGCTCATATCTGTACGCTACGGATCTCACTATTTGGCTGTTGCATCTGCTCGCGAGATCGGAACCCCTACGGCCCTATAACGTTGGCTCTGATGAGTCAATATCAATCGGCAGTTTGGCGGAGCGTACGGCTCAATTATTGGCCGATGGTGAATACCGCGTATTAGGTCAAGAAGATGACGGATGGAACCCTGGGCGTTATGTTCCAGAAACAGACCGCATTGGCAGGGAACTCGGGCTTTACAAAACCGTGTCCTTGGACGATGCGATTCTAAGAACGGCACTTTGGAACGGTTGGAATGGAAACTGAATCGTGAAGCTATCGGATTATGTGGCGGAGAAGGCAGTCGAACAAGGTGTAACGCATGTGTTCATGGTTACGGGTGGTGGTGCAATGCACCTCAACCACTCCCTTGGCACGCACGAAGAAATCGAGTGCGTCTTCAATCATCACGAGCAAGCATGCGCCATAGGCGCCGAATCGTACTATCGACTCACAAACAGACTGCCCTTGGTCAATGTCACTTCCGGTCCGGGATGCACTAACTCTCTCACCGGAGTGTACGGAGCGTTTGTTGATTCGATCGCAATGGTCATTCTGTCTGGTCAAGTGAAACGGGAGACCACGGTTCGAAGTACTGGCTTGCCGCTCCGACAGTACGGCGACCAAGAACTTGATATCGAGAAAATGGTTGGCCCGATTACCAAATATTGCGTAATGGTGACAGAACCTGAGTCCATTCGATACCACCTCGAAAAGGCGTTCTATCTTGCAACTACGGGTCGTCCGGGACCGTGTTGGCTCGATATACCACTCGACGTGCAGGCCGCCCAAATAGATCCGAACACTCTGATCGGGTTCGACCCATCAGAAATTAGCGAGCCCTGGAAGCGAACTGATCTCGACTCTGTAAGCCGTGTCATTTTGGAAAAGATTGCCTCAGCAAAGCGCCCCATCGTGTTCGCCGGGGGAGGCGTTCGCCTTAGTGGCCAGCATGAGACGTTTATTGCGTTGGTCGAAAAACTTGGCATACCGGTCGTGACCGGTTGGAACGCCCACGATGTGATTTGGAACGCACATCCACAGTACGTGGGGCGTCCGGGGACAATTGGGGATCGCGGCGGTAACTTTGCAGTTCAGAATGCCGACCTTCTTCTCATTCTCGGGAGCCGCCTGAACATTCGCCAAGTCAGCTACAACTGGAGCTCCTTTGCTCGTTCGGCGTACAAGATATGGGTTGACATTGACGAAACTGAGTTGAAAAAGCCCACGGTTACGGCGGACATGCCGGTACATGCCGACCTCGCCGATTTGATGCCCTCGCTCGTCGCCCAAAACTACTCAGGGGCGACCGAGGAACATTTGGAGTGGCTGAAGTGGTGCAAAGAGCGACAACATCGCTTCCCAGTAGTCCTTCCGGAGTATTGGGAGAACACGCTTGTAAATCCATATTGCTTCATGCAGGAGTTATTCAAACAGTTGCCTGAAGGACAGACGATCGTCACGGGAAACGGGACGGCTTGTGTAGTGAGCTTCCAGGCCGCAGATCTGAAGCCGGGACAGCGATTATGGACAAACTCTGGCTGTGCCACTATGGGTTACGATCTGCCCGCCGCGATCGGTGCTTGCCGGGCTTCCGGAGATGGGCCTGTCGTCTGCTTGGCTGGTGACGGAAGCATCATGATGAACCTGCAGGAGCTCGAAACCATCGCCGGAAATAATCTTCCAATCAAAGTCTTCATCCTCAACAACGGCGGGTATGTGTCAATCTTCCAGACCCACCGCAACTTTTTTGGTGGCGTTGAAGTCGGTGGCGGCCCCAAGAGTGGGGTTACATTTCCAGATTATGGACGCGTTAGCGAGGCGTTCGGCATTCCGTTCCAACGCTGCTCTCATCATGGGACTATGGCCGAGGTAATCGCCTCGACATTGGCAATAGATGGTCCCGCCGTGTGCGAGGTGATGCTGGACGAAAATGTCGTGTTTGCTCCCAAACTTGGATCGAAGCAGTTGCCAGATGGACGCATCGTGTCTCCACCATTGGAAGACTTATCTCCGTTCCTCTCTCGAGAGGAACTGCTGGACAACATGATTATTGATCTCGTGAACGACGAACAGTTCTAGTTCTGGCGCCCTACTCAAAGCGCAGCAGGTCATTTCGATCGACCGAATTTGATTGTGCGTGATCACCAGACCTTCCAAGGTGCGGAACCGCTCGACCAAATCTCTTCAAGTAGCTGAAGTTCACGGATTGTATCGACAGGCTGAAAGAATCCTTCGTGACAATATGCTGATAGTTGGCCGTTCTTCGCCAACTCGACCAGCGGGCCCTGTTCGAGAACTGTGTCATCGCCCGCAATCCCGTCGAGTATTTCTGGCGACATCACGAAATAGCCGCCGTTGATCCAGCCACCATCGCCAGTTGGCTTCTCCAAGAATGCTGATGCCATATTGCCTTCAAGTCTCAGCGCGCCGAATCGACCAGGCGGCTGAACCGCCGTTATGGTTGCCAGGCGACCTTGAGAACGATGGAATTCGATCAGCCGCGCGACGTCGATGTTTGCGATGCCGTCACCGTACGTCAGGCAGAAATCTTCATCTCCGATGTATCGAGTAACTCTCTTGAGCCGGCCTCCGGTCTGAGTATCGATTCCCGTATCAACGAGCGTGATCCGCCAAGGCTCTGTCGCTGTTTGGTGGACCTCAAGTGTGTTGTCGCTCAGATTGAACGTTATGTCAGAAGTGTGAAGGAAGTAGTTGGCGAAGTACTCCTTAATCATGTACCCCTTGTACCCACAGCAAATGATGAAGTCGGTCACGCCATAGGCGGCGTATGTCTTGCAAATATGCCAGAGGAGTGGACGCCCACCTACTTCAACCATCGGCTTTGGCCGAAATGTTGTTTCTTCGGTCAGTCGAGTTCCTCGACCTCCAGCCAATATAACGGCTTTCAATTCACACTCTGGCCCATCTCATGTTGTCCTATGAAGTCATTCTTCCTCAGAAATCAGACGTCTGCGAGCCATATCTCGGGACGCTACGCGATTCGCTTCAGCAGCTTCGCTGGGTTGCCTCCATAGACGGAGAATGGTTCTATATCTGAGACAACAACGCTACCCATCGCTACTATCGAATTTGCTCCTATTGTCACCCCATAACGAATCAAAACATTTCCGCCAATGTAGACACTGTCTCCAATGATGACACTCTCACCAACGTGTTCATCAATTGGCGATTCAACTGGATGTCCTGCTCCATAGATACACAAATTAGGACCGATTAGAACGTCGTTGCCAATGGTTACGAAAGCATCCTTATTCTGGAAACTCGGATATATCTGGCAGCCTCGACCAATACTCGAATTTGATCCGATGAGGATCTTCCACGGATATCTAAAGAAACACTTTGGGCCAATGTATATGTTTCTCCCAAATTCTTTAAACGTGATCCGATAGATAGCTCGTCGCAGGAATGGTGGCAAAAGTAGAATTAGAAGATCAAGACAACCTTGCACGAAATCGAACGTCTCAACAGTGATTCGATCTTTCCTCTTCACCCTTCAATCGTACCTAGCCGAAGGATGCCTCCGGTGAGTTCGGAAGCGTTGCGAGATCTCATAGCCCCACGTTCGACACCGCGCTGTCCGTTGTCGGGTTTAATTGTCGGAGAAAGCCATAGTGACGGCCGCGTTCCGAGTCCGTTGCCGGCGTGTTTAATGTGGCGGCATAGAAAGTGATGACGGCGGTATCACGAGTTTGTCGTTCCGCCACGCTGAAGTGGCGCTTCCCGAGTTGTATCGAGTCAGAATGCCTGCGACTGTGAACGAAATTCTCAACCCAGCGTTGACCTGAGATGCTCGCCGGCGTAATCTTCAGCTTCCTTTCCGCCATGTGCGCCAGTACGGGCAATGTCGTGCAGAAACTCGCCGTTAATCGTATGCCGAGCATCTACGCCCGGCACCCTGCTCGAATGATCCGTAGTCTGCTTACCTCGCGGCAGTGGTTACTCGGATTATTACTGTCGGTCGCGGGAGTGGGTCTGCTCGTGCTGGCGCTCTCTCTCGCTCCGATTGCGGTTGCGCAGTCGATCGCCTCGAGTGGCATCGTTTTAATGGTGGTCGTTTCTCGACTGCACCTTCACGAACCATTGCGGCGCAACGACGTCGTGGGCCTTGTGGTGGTGGTAATTGCCGTGGTGTTCGTGTCCGCTTCACTCCGCGGATCCGACAACTCGGTCGGGCTGGGAGGGTCGTGGATTGACCTCTTATACGCCGTGGTACCCACGGTGGCGGTGGTCGTTCTCATTTTCGTATTGATTCGCCGGCACGGAGGCAGCACAGCATTCCTGTATGGCACAGCATCCGGATTGCTGTACGGAATTGCCGCCCTGGGAATGAAGGGCGCCTCTACGCTCGTTACCCGCTATGGGCTGGTCGCCAGCGTGCCGAAAATATTCGTCTCCGCCTATCCGTATGTGACCGCCGTGGGAATGGTTTTCGCGCTGCTCGTCTTTCAGATCGGCCTTCAGCGGAGTCGGATCGCCGTCATGGGCTCGGTATCAAGCGTTGTGGCCAGCACCTACTTGGTTGCGGTCGGCATGTTGGTCTTTGGAGAGCACTTGCCGACTGACCGCGCCATCCTCGTACTTCGCCTAACAGGATTCGCAGGCGTTCTAATAGGGTCGTGCTTTCTCGCGGGTGGGGATTGAAGCGCGCAGAGGCAATGGTCGGTCTCGGGCCAGGATTGGCGCAGCGCGATGTCGAGTACAAGAGGCATCGACGAGGGCCACGTGTCCAACTCTCCTGGGCAGTCCCATGACTTAATGATCTTTGCAAAGGAGCTCGGCGAGGTTGCTGCATGTGACAGATCGCGTTCATCCACCTGATTGAATTGAACAAGATGAGATTTGAGAATATTCGTAACGCGTAATGATTGGACAATCTGATTCCATGCACAAGAATGCCGTTAGTAACTTCGATCGACGAACATGATTATTGACATTCTTTATGCCTTCGGGATGATTCTGTTCTTCCTGGCGATCGGAATGCCCGTAGTTCGAATCGCTCTTGGAACGATCGATGCAATGAAGCTATTCATTGCAATACTTACTGGCCTTGCAATGACGATTATTTGCGGTTCTTGGCTCGCGGCCATGTCAATTGATTTAGTGTGGCTGATCCCGGTGCTTGCCACAGGAGCATCCATTGCGTATGCCTACATATTTCTGACGGGACAGAAACTTGGACGAATAGGACTACGGGAAGAATTTGGAAGTATCAAGAAGTTCGCTGTCTACCTGTCAACAATCATTGCGTCAGGGGCGAGCTACATAGTTTTACAGAACGATCAGCTGATAAGAGGTCGTCTTTCGTTTCTAGCGGGGCCTGATCTTGCTTCGTGGGTATCATCCGCCAAATATCTTTGCGGGAAACAGAGCATTGCGCACTTATCAAATTCAATACGTAGTCAATTGGGCATCCCTAACGTGTTACTGGCATTTAGGGACGCGGCCAAATACCCATTGACGTCTATTGACAGGATTCCGTCATTCACCGAGCAGGCCGACGCGGAGTTCCTGGTTGGTGCTCATCGATATGGGATACCCGCCATGCAAGCTGGCGTTTGCAAAATCGTGGGAGTCAATTCTCTCTATTTCTCCACTGTTGCGCTGATGGCTATTTCGGGGATCTTGGTAGCGATCCTCGCGACATTGATCATGAAGGATGTCGCACTCAGAATGGATCTAAAGATTGTTGCCATTTTTCTTTGTGCCGTGAACGTAAATATCGTTTCGGTAGCGATGGAGGGTGGCTTTGGACAACTTATAGCGACGCCGTTCTTGCTGTTCTGCCTTGTCACGGCGATGAAGGTTGAGTGGCGTGAGAAGTATTTTCCATTTGCAGTGTTCTTGTTTGTTGCCTTTGCACTATCTACGTACATTGATGTCATGTTTGCCGCCGTGCTTTTTCTTTGGGTCTTTTACATCGTGCAGAGTACGCAAAGACGCGCCTTACGGACAGCGGTTCCTAAGTGGGTGTCGCGAGCGGTGTACGGAGTCGCAATTGGTCTGATTGCGGGCTGGCCACTTTGGACCTCATTTCCACGACTCGCTATTGCAGAAGTGAAAGGCGCGGGTTCCCTCGGCGGTTGGGATCAAGGCAGGATTCCTTTCCCCACTGATTTCTGGGGCCTATTCAATTGGCTGCCATCGAATGGCGTCAATAACATCCCCCGCGGTCTTAGTTTGGGGATCGTAGAGCTTCTCATCAGCCTGATCATTCTTTACATTTGTGCGCGGTCAAGACAGAGAATTATCCGGAATTACGTCATCACCGGCTTCTTGGTCTACTTGATATTGATGATCCTCGTTTACAAAGGAGGCACTGCCGGGGCAAACAATTACTCGATCTGGAAGATGTCTGCCTATTTGTCAAGCTTCACGATCCTCGCCCTTGCGAGTATCGGTGATCTCAAGATCACCTTTAGAAACGTCGACTCTCGAATTCGGAGTGTCAAGATGAAAAGCCATATATTTGCGAGCCTGATGTTAGTGCTGGCATTACTCGCAATCATCGGTTGGTCAGTTTCGTGGATTGGGTCGAGGCAATATTCGTTTCTGCCCGCAACATCGAAAGAGCAGGCTTTCTTCAACAAGTACGACGTACAAATGTCTGGCTTTCCCGGAGGGAACACTACAAAGTTCATATTGCAAGGGAATGTGCACTACGTAGAACCGTCGAGAGCCGTGGGTGTCACAACTGAGCGCTCCGTGCCACCGAGGCCGTTGGCCTACGTCGTGCCGAGTAACTCCTGCCAGACTGTTACATGTTTAGAAGCGGAGACTGGACCGATTACTGTCCCGTTGGCGTCTCAGGTGGACAAGGTTGCCCCACGAGAAAACAAGATTGTAAATGGTGACTTCAAATTTTGGAGTTACGGCGCCAGCTTCAATCAACCTGGCGAAATTGCAAATAATTGGTTGTGGGCCACGAACAACGTGGGAACAGTTAACCGAGAACGATTCACTAAAGGAGAAACTCTCGCTCCCAGCGTATCTTCCCACTTCTATTTGCGTTGGACCATTGATGGTGATAGCTACGACTACGAAATCTATCAAAAGGTTAGGCCCGTACAGACATTCAACGGTCGAACCGTGGCCCTTTCATTTTGGGCCAGACAAACCGAGGGGTCAACAACCTTTCAGACTCGTATCTTTCAAGATTTTTGTAAAGGAGCAGCCACTTCTCCTTCTTGCCTCATTGAAGCCGCTGGGAGTAATGCGGTGCCATCACTAACCACATCTTGGAAGCGCTTTATTGAGTTATACACGATCCCCAAAATTGCCGGGACCAGAACTGAAAGAAACAAGGCTTCATTTCTGTGGGTCTCTTTCCAAGCGTCAAATACGGCCGCCGGTCAATTGGATTTGGCGCAAGTTCAACTCGTACCAATTGGCGAATTGAAGCTTAAGAAGGTCTACTCGTCGAATGCGTTCAACGCTTATGTGTGGACTGACAGTTGAGGAGATCAGACTTCTCCGACGAAACGGCTGTGTCGTGATGGTCGTATTTATGAGTGAGGTCTGCCCCACTCAAGTAACTTGCCGTGCTTCGTTTCGGGCGGATTAATTTTGTTGTTGAGCAAGGTCATTGTCAATGATGGACGTCGCATCGTCGATTAGGAAGCACATCTAGTGAACTCGTCAATGACCTTGAGAAAGTGGCTGGTATGTTGCTCGTCCGGCCGAACGTGAACTCACTTTCTGAGAAACGTCGTACAACTCTGATTCGGGTGACACCTGACGGAGCTATCCCGCGAATGGGAGAATCACGAATGAGTGCATTACTATCAAATCTGTGAAGAAGACAATTTCGGTCGTAATTCCTGCCTATAACGAGGATGAATGTGTTGAAGAGTTATGTTCTCGCTTAAAGAAGGTCTTTGACCAACTTACGAACTACGAGTTCACGGCAATTCTCGTCGAAAACGGTTCGAGTGACCGCACATTTGACTTACTGCGGAGAATCAATAACGAAGATTCTCGCTTCAAAATTCTGCAACTTGCCAGAAATTTCCGAATGGACGGCGGTATAACTGCGGGTCTCTCCGTTGTCGAAAGCGACGCACTGGTCCTGATGACAGCGGACCTACAAGATCCTCCTGAAGTCATCCCAGAATTCATAGAGAAATGGGAGCAAGGCTATGAGAACGTCTACGGCGTTGTCACTCGACGGCGAGGCACGGGTCCAATTCGACGAATGAACTCACATATCTTCTATTGGGTTATGGGAAAGTTGACCGGGGAATTCATTCCCCGAAACGCAAGCGACTTTAGACTTCTTGACCGACGTGTGTACGAGGAAGTTCGAAAGATTGAGGAACGAAACCGATTTGTGCGAGGTCTCGTTGCATGGGTTGGATTCTCTTCCATTGGTGTGGAGTTCGTACGCGAAGAGCGGTTCGCGGGCGAGTCGAAAGCATATACATTCCCTGTAATCCATCTTGCGGTTAAGGGGATAACTGCTCATTCGCAAGTTCCGTTGGTTCTCATACCTGTTATTGGTTTCGTAATTTTTGCTGGATCTTTGCTTACACTCGTCGGCTTCTCAATTGATTGGTTATTGTTCGGCGTCCCATTTCCAGGATTTGGATCAATAATCGCAGTGATTCTCTTGATGTTTAGTGTCCTCTTCTTGTTCATGGGTATCCTCAGTCTTTACATTGGATCAATCTACGAAGAAGTGAAGGGTCGACCGAACTTCATAATTCGCCAGGCTGTCGGGTTCTCGGATTCTTCGCCAAAAGCCAATCTCAGTGATCCTGACGACGACGGATCTCCATTGAGTTTGTAAAGGTCTGAGTGAGCGTGAGGAAGGCTTTGAGTCGTCAAATCTCCGCTCTGCTTAGCGAAGTGTTGAAAATTCGTGTCGGTCGGTGGTCGCTTGGCCAATTATCGTCCGTTGAGTGAAGTGGATCGAAGTCAAGCTGTTGGTGCCTATTCAAATCGGAGCGGAAATATGACGACAAAGCCCGGCGTCTTTGTGTTGGGAGGAACAGGGGAAATTGGCTCCAATATTGCACTGAAATTCCAGGCCAATGGACACCAAGTACTCACGTGTGGGACCAACGATTTTGATTTGTCAAGCTCTCAGTCAATCAAAGACTGGCTTGATCGACCTCGTCTTGAAGTGGGGGTCTTGATTCATTCGGCCGGATTCAATGATCCAAAACTCTTCATTGATTCCACCGACGAGGACATACGACAATCCTTAGAAGTGAATCTCGAAGGCTTTCTCAAAGTGACTCGCATTCTCTTACCGGAATTGATTCGATGTCGCGGCCGCATTGTTGTCATCTCGTCAATATTCGGATTTCTATCGCGAAGCGGCCGTCTACCTTATTCGGCGTCGAAACATGCGTTACTCGGTGCCTGCAAGACGCTCGCCATTGAATTAGGTGGCGTAGGCGTTCTGGTTAACTCTGTCTCGCCTGGTTACATAGAAACCGAGTTGACACATAAGAACAACGATCATGAGACCATCAGTCGGCTCGTAAGAAACATCCCAGTTCAAAGACTTGGTCTACCCAGTGATGTTGCTGAGGCAACATATTTTCTTGGTTCAGAGTCGAATCAATACATAACTGGTCAGAACATCATTGTTGATGGCGGTCTCTCGATCGATGGAGGAAGAAACTAGCAATGTCGACCTTCTCAGTTCAAGGCACGGAATTCAGTTATGAGTTCTCGGGGGAGGTTTCGACACTTCAGATAAAGTCGTCGCCTCGCGACTACGGAGTCTTTTTTGCGGGTCAGATGAGCGTCGAAGAGAACATGAGAGAGTTGCTTTCTGGTTTGCCCGAACCAATAATTCTTTGTGACCGAAGCGTATTTAACTCTCATCTCGAAGCGTCATCGGTCATCAATCAATATCCCACGTTGTTGGTCGACGCATCCGAAAACTTCAAGTGTATTGATGGCGTTTTCGTTGTGCTCGACTTCATGAGTACCCAGCGCGTAGGACGAGGTTCCACGGTGGTAGTCATCGGTGGAGGAATAGTCCAGGACGTGGGGGCTTTCGCCTGCGGAGTGTTCAAGAGGGGAGTGCCTTGGGTCTTCGTGCCTACGACGTTGCTCGCTCAAACAGATAGTTGTATTGGCTCAAAAAGTGCTCTGAACTATCAGGGTGCGAAGAATCTGATCGGAATGTTCTCGGCTCCGCGAAGGGTAACAATAAATGCAAACTATCTTCGTACGCTCCCGCGGTCAGAAATCGACTCTGGGCTAGGCGAAGCCTTTCGTCTATCAATTATTGGTGGCGTCGACTCGCTCTCTCAATTTGAAATTCTGCTGCCTTCGGCTCTTGAACGAGATCAGAAGTCGCTCGAAAGGATCATCCACTTAGCTCTTGGGATCAAGAAATCCGTGATCGAGGTCGATGAGTTCGAACTCGACCTGCGTCGATCCATGAACTACGGTCACTCCTTAGGCCACGCGATAGAAGCCTTGACCAACTGGGCAATCCCACATGGAACAGCGGTGACTATTGGCCTAATAGTCGAGAATGAAATCAGCTTCCGAGCCGGGTTACTCTCGCAATCCGAGAGAGATCGAATACTGAAGGTTGGCGCGCAACTTATAGGCAATGGTGCGCGAACGATTCTTAGGAGTATCGACTTGGCGGGAATAATCGATCTTCTGTTTAAGGACAAAAAAACAGAAGTTGGAGTCCTCAAACTGGTCGTTCCAAAATCAATTGGCGAGATCGTATTTATTGATTTTCCACTTACCGGTGAAGCGATGCCCCGACTTGAAGAGGCCTTTAAAACTGCTCTGAATAACGTTGGCTGATCGTTCGGAGATCATTGCTTAGGAATGTTGAGCCCGGAAAGTCTGCCGCGAGGGATCAACTGTCCGAAAGTACTTTCCAGCGACTTTCGAGCATGTCAATCCGTTTTGCGTCTTCACGCTCGATGTTTCCGTAGTATTCGCGCTTGTTCAACAGCCACAAGATTTCAAAGTGAACTGCCTGAAGAAGCCCTTCCTTCGCGTCTGACCCATTGAGGCAATCACTAGAAAAGATGATCTTGCGCGTCTCGAATCGTGTCAAGTATGTGTCGTGGATTTTGCGCAGCGCCGGCAATGCATCGATTCCCACTCCGCCACCGACCACATAATCCAACTCCTTGCTCTTACAAGCCGCGGCAACCTTCACGCAATATTCCGTCACCTCATCAGAATTTGTGGCTTCAATCGGCAAGCCGTTCGACCCCGAGAAATCAACCCTTCCGAAAACGACACCATCTACGCCGTTCGGCGCGGCGGCGAGGTTCATCATTTCATCAAGACATTCGTAGCCGGCAATCGTTTCAAGGTTGAAGAGGAAGTCGGTGTCTTCTTGTTCCTCCTCCGAGTAGGCCTTGTTCTTCGCGTCAATGAATTTGCCAAGCGCATATCCACTTTCGATCATCGGAGCGATCACGTAATCTGCCCCCAATAGTTTGCTCTGCAACAAGTCGTGGATCGCTTCGCAGCCGCCGATCTTCAATCCAAGCTTCAGGTCCGCTCTCCGAGTCAATTCATTCAGTCGGAGCAGCTCATCTACGCGAGTACCCTCCGCTTCAAATTCAGCCTTGACTGAGAGGTAGCCATATTCCTGGTGTCCCTTTTTCAGGATTTCCAACATTTTTCGTTCTCTTGTGTTCACTTCTAAACCCCTTGAGACTAAGACCGATATTGGAAACGTCGGATGTCGAAGACTAAGGACTCGTGTCCCCGAAGGGATCATCAAGCCCAAAGTAGCTAGCCGAATTTTTCTAAGGGGAACGTTACCATCGATGTAACTCAGCAAGACGAGGTGTCTGATTGCCGTTCTCTTCGAGCATCGCACTTGACAATGAGTGAGGTGTCGCGAGGGCGGGTACTCCCCGAATCGAATTTCCTACGTCAAAAGGGATTTTCCGTGATACGACTGACTTCGAGTTGCATCTGGTCGTGAGCAATGAGGTTTAGTGGCCCCGCAGGTGCCTGGTGTCCTAGCCTTGTAGACGAAGAGGGCTTCGTCGTCACTACTTAAAGGGTCTTTATGGTTGATAGTCGTTTCTCGCTTTTGGGCCGTGACATGGCGGTCGACCTCGGAACTGCGAACACTTTGGTCTACGTCCGGGGCCGCGGCATCGTCTTGAACGAGCCCTCCGTGGTAGCCATCGACGTGAAGGACGGCAAACCACTCGCCGTCGGCGCCGAAGCCAAGCGCATGATCGGTCGCACCCCGAGCAACATCCAGGCCGTGCGTCCCCTGAAGGACGGCGTCATCGCCGACTTCGAGATCTGCGAGAAAATGTTGCGCTACTTCATCCACCGCGTCCACCAACGCCGCTTCGCCAAACCGCGCATGGTCATCTGCGTGCCCTCGGGTATCACCGGTGTGGAACAGCGCGCCGTCATGGAGGCAGCTGAGTTCGCGGGCGCGCGTAAGGCCTACATCATCGAAGAGCCGATGGCCGCCGCCATCGGCGCCGGTCTGCCGATTCACGAACCGACCGGTAACATGGTCGTGGACATCGGCGGTGGTACGACCGAGGTCGCCGTCATCTCGCTCGGCGGCATCGTGACGAGTCAGTCGATCCGCGTCGGTGGTGACGAACTCGACGAGGCGTTGATCGCCTACGTGAAGAAGGAGTTCCAGTTGGCGCTCGGTGAGCGAACGGCCGAAGAGATCAAGATCCAACTCGGCTCGGCGTACCCGCTCGAAGAGGAGTTGCGCGCCGAGATCCGCGGTCGTGACCTCGTGACCGGACTGCCGAAGACGGTGATTATCTCGACCGAACAGATCCGAAAGGCCATGGAAGAGCCGGTACAGGCGATCGTCGACGCCGTGAAGGTGACGCTCGACCGCACACCACCGGAGCTCTCCTCGGACCTCATGGAACAGGGCATCGTCTTGACCGGTGGTGGCGCCTTGCTCGCGGGCATCGCGCAGCGACTGGAGTACGAGACGAATATGCCGATCATCGTGGCGAACGACCCGCTTAACTGCGTGGCTCTAGGAAGCGGCATGTGCCTCGAAGAACTCGACGTCTTCGCGCGCATGTTGAAGACCAGCCCTACGCGCTAACCCGTGGCCACGGATCGGACGAGGCGTCGAACGTGGACAATCGGCGCCACCGTCTCGGTCATCCTGGTCGTGCTGTACCTCAGCGGCGGCGTCGTCTCGGGGCTGCGCTCGGCGGCGAACTTCGTCACCGCCCCCTTCACCTGGACGGTCAATGAGATCGCGCGCCCGATCGGTCACATGTTCGCGGGCGCCATCAACTACAGCGACGTCGTCGCCCAGAACCAGAAGCTGCGCTACGAGCTCGGCAAGGCCGACCTGAAGGCGAATGAGACCTGGGCCGAGAACCGACAGCTCCAGCAGCTGAACACGCAGCTCGACGTTCCCTTCGTCGGGTCGCTGCCCACGGTCGCGGTCCAGGTGACGGCGCTCTCGCCTACGAACTTCGCGGCCACGGTCGACATCTCCAAGGGCCGCGACAGTGGAGTCCTGGCCGGGATGCCGGTCGTGGCGAACGGGGGACTGGTCGGAATCGTCACGCGAACCACGCCGCACGGCGCGACGGTGCAACTCATCTCCGACGTGAAATCCCTCATCGGAGTGACTTTCGGTTCAGGCAAGACCTCGATCGTGATCAGTGGCCAGGGCGTCAACAACGGCCTCGGCGCCACGGCGGTGCCCCTCACGTCATCGGTGCGCGCCGGCACGATCCTGTCGACCAACGGTCTCGACGGCGGCCTCTTCCCGCCGGGCCTGCCGGTCGCCAAGGTGTCCAAGGTGACCCTCACGCCGGGCGCGGCGACCTACAACCTCTCGCTGCACCCGCTGGCGAACCTGCGTGACCTCGAGTACCTCGACGTCGTGCTGTGGGAGCCCTCGACGTGACCCGCGCGTTGATCCCGGTCACGGTGGTCACGATGTTCATGGTC
>JBEKWZ010000004.1:0-21126 GCA_049512555.1 Candidatus Sulfotelmatobacter sp.
GTCCGCAAGAACGCCGTCGGCGACATCATTGAACAATTCGAGAAAAATGGCTTTCGCATTCTAGCCATGAAGATGCTGGAAATCTCGAAACATCAAGCTGAGCAGTTTTATGCGGTGCACGCGAGCCGGCCATTTTTCGGCACACTCACCGACTTCATGTCCAGCGGCCCGATCGTCGTGTTGGCACTGGAAAAAGAAAACGCCATCGCCGACCTGCGCAAGCTGATGGGCGCCACCAACCCGGCCCAGGCCGAGGAAGGCACCATCCGCAAGAAGTGGGCGACCAACATCGAACACAACGCGATTCACGGTTCGGACGCGGAAGATACGGCGCGCTTCGAGCTGAGCTTTTTCTTCGCGGGATACGAGTTGGCAAAGTAGCGCGGCCGTCCCGGCGGCTGTCGCGAGGGCATCTTGCCCTCGCGCTGGTGGAGCTTATCTATGCCCGTGGTCCAAATCACAATGCTGCAAGGCCGCACCGCCGATCAGAAGCGCAAGGTCGCGAAGCGCATCACCGACGCTCTAGTCGAGGAAGCCGGAGCGCGCCGCGAAGCAATCATCGTCGCGTTCAACGAGGTCTCGAAGGAAAGTTACGCCTCGGGCGGCGAGTTGATGATCGACAAAGCGAAGTAGTTCGCACTGGGACAATTCTGATCAGCAAAACGCGCGGGCGAGTCGCCCGCGCCCACACAATCTGAGCTTACCCTAGCGGCTCGAACAAATGCCCTTCCACGCGGTCGGCGACCTTGGGCAGGTCTTTCTTGGCATGCTGCAGGAAGTGCGGCGCGGCGCGGTGGGCCTCGAGCGCGGCGTCGTCTTTATATTGTTCGTAGATGAAGAAGCGGCGCGGCTCCGTCTTATGCCGATGCACCTGGTACATGGCACAGCCCGGCTCTTTGCGGGATTGTTCGGTCAACTTCTCAAACAATGCGGTAACTTCGGCCTCGTGCCCAACTTTCGCCATCCAGGTAACCGCCAACACCACCATCGTCTCGCTCCTTCCCCGCAGGTCAGCCGGGGAAGCGATTCTAAGCTTTTTTCGCGGCTGTCTTCAACTCCGTAACGAATTCATCCACCAGAATCGTGTGGTTGCGGTCCGGGCCGGTTGAGATCATGCCAACCTTCGCACCCGCCTCTTTCTCGATGAAGGCCAGGTATTCCCGCGCTAGTTTGGGCAGTTTCGCGTAATCTGTAATACCCTCGGTCGATGTCTGCCAGCCCGGCAGCTTCTGGTAAACGCATTCGATCTTGTCGTAACCGCTGGCCTGCGCCGGAGCCTCGACCGTCGGCTTACCGTCGATCTTATAGCCGACGCACACCGGAATTTCGGCCAGTTCATCGAGCACGTCGAGCTTGGTGATCACCAGCCAGTTCGTACCGTTGATCATGCCCGAGTAGCGCAGCAGCGGCAGGTCGAGCCATCCCGTGCGCCGCGGACGCCCGGTCACCGCGCCATATTCGTTGCCGCGCTTGCGCAGGTTGTCGCCGGCATCGGTCTTGTCTTCGCTGGGAAACGGTCCCTCGCCCACACGCGTGCAGTAAGCCTTGGAGATTCCGATCACCGAATTGATGGCATTGGGAGCGACGCCCGTGCCAATCACCGCGCCGCCCGAAGTCGCACTCGACGACGTAACGAACGGATACGTCCCGTGATCGATGTCGAGCATCGTGCCCTGGGCGCCCTCAAACAGGATCGATTCGCCATTGTTCAAGGCCTGATTCAAGAGAACAGCGGTGTCGCACACGAAGGGCGCGATCTTCTCCGCTGCCTGGGCGTATTCCGTGTACATCTTGTCGGCGTCGAGCGGTTCGGTATTGAATAGCGCATGCGCGATCATGTTTTTCTCGCGCACGGCATTTTCGATGTGCTTTTTGAGCAACTGCAGATCGAGCAGGTCGGCGACCCGCAGGCCGCGGCGTCCCATCTTGTCTTCGTAGGCCGGACCAATACCGCGCGAGGTGGTCCCGATCTTGACCCGTCCCGGCGCATTCTCCGCCGCCAGTTCGATCATTCGATGGTAGGGCAGGATGACGTGCGCGCGATTGGAAACAAACAGGTGACCGTCGATCTTCACGCCGGCCTCGCGCAGAGCGCCCGCCTCTTTCAGAAACGCAATCGGATCGAGCACCACCCCATTGCCGATCACGCTGCGGCAGCCGGGACGCAGCACGCCGCATGGAACCAGCTGCAAAACAAATTTCTTGCCGTTGATGATGACGGTGTGGCCGGCGTTGTGTCCGCCGGCATAGCGGGCCACGACCGAGAAGTTCTCCGACAAAACGTCGACGATCTTCCCCTTGCCCTCATCGCCCCACTGGGCGCCAACAATCACCGCGGTCTTGCCTTTTTTCAATTGCAACTCCGTCAGGGAAATTTCAAGCAGGCAGATGTCTAGGCTGCCCCCGGGGTCGCACACTCCTTGCCCGCAGGAATGCCTTCACAAAAAATTACTGGGATAAGAGCGGAGAAGACGTGTACAAGTTATCTTATCGCGTCGACGCGGCGAATAGCAACGCGCCGGCGTCCACCGCGCTAGATACGGTAAGATGATACAAACCACTCCGTTTCGCGAGGAGGTTCCATGAAAAAAGTATTCCACTTCGACGCTCCGCGCGAGAAGTATCATTGCGACGCGGCCATCCTGTGGTGCTTCGATAACCGCTTCGAGCTGGGCTTCCGCAAGTTCCTCAAGCGCATTGGCGTGGTGAATTCCGATCCCATCAAGATCGCCGGCGGCGCCAAGTGCATGGCCTCTCCGGAACATGAGGGCGACCGCGAATTTGTGCTCGATCAGATCCGCAAATCCATGCGGCTGCACGGCACACGGCGAGTGATTCTGATGCTGCGCTCCGATTGCGGAGCCTACGGAGGCTTGGCCGCAGGATTCGGCGGCGACACCGCAGCCGAAGCCGCGCATCACGAACGCGAACTGCAGCGCGGCGCCGCCAACCTGCGGGCCGCGATTCCTGGCGTCGAAGTGCAAGGATATTTCGTCGACTTCGACGGCATCTGGGACGCCGAGATCGACGCTGAGATTGATGCCAAGATCGGTACCGCGGAGGCGACCGAAATCGCCACCGTAGCCTGATGCCAAAATTCGACAAACACATCTTCATCTGCGGAAACCAGCGTCCGGCGGGTCATCCGCGGGGATGCTGCGATCCTCTGGCACAAGCCAAACTGCAGAAGCTCTTCAAACAAAAACTCGCCGAGCGCGGACTCAAGGGAAAAGTGCGTGCCAATCAATCCGGCTGTCTCGATCAATGTGAGCATGGCCCCAACCTCGTCGTCTACCCCGACGCCGTCTGGTACGGGCACGTCACCGAAGCCGATGTCGAGGAGATTGTGGAGTCGCACATTATCGGCGGCAAGCCGGTCGAGCGCCTTCGCCTGGCGGATTCCTGCCTGAACACAGAAACCTGCGAACATCGCAAGCTCAAGCCTTGAACGCGCACAGCGGACGAACTGTTTGGCGGGTGAGGAGGAAAGCGGAGGATGGTAGGCGCGGCAGGAATCGAACCTGCAACCGTCGGATTAGAAAACCTCCGCGCCTACCTTTTTCGCCGCTATCCATCAGCTTTTTCAGCATCTTTCTGTTTTCCTATGGTGCATTCGGTGACGTTCGGTGACGACCGGTTGCGGGGCATCGGGCATGATTTCGGGCAGCATTTGGCTCCCTGAACCTTTGCGTTGTGCTGACTCGGAACTGAGTCAATGAGGGTAATGGCCTGTTTTCATCAACGGCACCAGTGGGTGTTGCATAGATGGTGTAAGACGCAGTTTATTTTCGTTTTGGCAGCTGCACTGAAAAAGATGGAGCAGAACCCCTTTCAACAAATGCCTCTGCCGATTGGCGAGAAACGCCCTGCGCGATTAGCCAGGAAACCAGTTCTAACAATGAGTTGAACACGGGACTTACTGGGCTACCCTCTGTAACATTCTCGTATATCTGGTAGCCGGTACGATCGCGGGTATCAATCCCGTACAGAAGCTCAAGGTGTGCGCCCGGAACTGGATCCCCACTCGCATTGGTGGGATGTCTGAAGCCTGGAGGAACACGCAAGATTTCTCGTCCCATAATCTTTCCATGAAGCGCCAGCCATCATAGCATTCCGAATCTGCAGCAGCTTAGACTGACAAGTATCCCAAAGTTCCGTCGCCGCCCCGCGTTGAGGATTACCACCCACGATAGATGTTGAAAAATCGCCATTACACTCATTGAGAATTTCGCCGACCCCGTGCGGGAGGCTCTGGTTTGCATGTCCAGCAGCCATCCGCAACTCCGCATCCAGTGGCGCATTGCCAGAGGCTCAGGCCGGCTCATGCCTGTCTTAATGCTCATCGACAGCAAGATCGGCGGAATTGCCGCCGAGGTCAAGGAGTGATATGGCGATTTTTCAACAGTCAAGAGGGACCATTACGTCCAGTGTGCAGGTCATCTTCGACTAAAAACAGCGTCTCTCGGACCGGCACCAGAGCATCTCCCTCGGTCCGCGCTGTATTTACCAGTTTCATTGTTTTCGTCAGCGCCAGCACGTCGCGTTCCCGTGCTATCTCCGGCAGAGACATTTTGATGTTCGGGGCAGTTCGGCGGGCCGAAGATATTCGAAGTCCTCAAACTTGGACGCGAGAAAACTCGTCTTTTCCCCGGTCAGATGGAATCCCCAGATTGAAGCCGGTTCATCGCCGCTGTTCCAGACTCCTTCCCGCGTCACAACGGCGATTAGCCCTCGAAGGGGATGACTTGGCATTAATGAACCCACGAATAAAACCGGGGTCAGCTCAACCTGCCATTTGTGCAATACCAAGAACGCTTCATCCGAACGAATTTTCACCTCTGAACCTCTACCAGTTGGGCGATCACAGGCCAGCACTTTTACACCGAATCTCGGATGAACTCCACGATATTGTTGTAATCAGGCGTGGGTGTTGAAAAAGTCCCTCAACAGAACGCCTTTTCATCTGCGAGCATGCCGTCGCCGGTTTTCTTGCCTCCGTTCGACTAAGTGGTGGCCGGGAGAACCGGTGCTGTCGGCTGACTGAGGAAGCGCACCAGTCGCTTGATGTTCTGAGCTACCGCTGCTAGGAAGAACTGCTCGCGCACGAACCTGAGTCTCCGCAGACGCAAGCGCCGCAGCCCGATCTGATTCTTCAGTTCCGCGAACAAGGCTTCCACCTTCTTCCTTTGCCGCTGTGCTTTGGCGAACTCTGGCGTGTTGACCAACTCCCGCGCACGTTGTCGGGCTGGTTCGTTCTGGTGGATGATAAGGCCCCGGAAGGCAGCGCTGGTGCATTGTGGTCGGAGCGAGCACGGGCCACACTTTTTGCGTGTCCCGATGTAGTTGAAGGCTCGATTGCGATAAACTCGGCCACCGTAGTTGAGGAACTGGCCGGCGGGGCAGAGATAGCGATTGTTTTCCGGTTCGTAGGTGAAACGCTCGGGGCCAAAGAATGGGCTCCTCTTGCGGTGGATACTGTCACGGGTTCGCATATAGGGAGTGATGCTCCGATCGGCTAGCCATTGCAAGAACTCGCCGTTCCCGTAGGTCGTATCGGCCGCCACCGATTCCGGCTCTCGTCCTTGCCACTGAGTGAAACGGGTAAGCATGTCTTGCGCGGCAACGGTTTCCTGACTCATGCGCGCCGCCGTAGCT
Organism: Candidatus Sulfotelmatobacter sp.; assembly: GCA_049512555.1. Taxonomy (GTDB): domain Bacteria; phylum Acidobacteriota; class Terriglobia; order Terriglobales; family Acidobacteriaceae; genus Sulfotelmatobacter. The sequence goes on from JBEKWZ010000004.1 coordinate 5,656, forward strand.
TGCACTCCCACGATCACACAACTGTGATTGTCGATCAGATAGTTGTCGTAGTATCCCAACCGCGCCGGTGTGCCGCCCTTGGTGGCGTAGGTAGAATCGGGATCGGTGGTCGAAACCTGGTCCTGTTCATGCACCGGCTCCTCCACCGGATTCTGCTGCTCCAGTTCGACCAGATACTGGCGCACGGTTTGGTTCACTTGCGCCGCTTCCATTAACTGCTGGCGCGGAATGCGGCTCTCCTTCGCCGCATTCGCCTCCACGAAACTGCCATCCACCGACAGATGCTTGCCCTGCACCAATCCCACTTCCACACACTGCTTCACGATCTGCTCAAACAACTCCTCGAACAGTTTCGATTCCTGAAACCGTCCATGCCGGTTTTTCGAGAACGTGGAGTGATGTGGAATTTCCTGATCGAAACCCAAGCCCGTGAACCAGCGCCACGCCAGGTGCATGCGTAACTCCTCCACCAGTTTGCGTTCGCTGGTGATGCCGTACAGATAGCCGATCAGCAGAATGCGCAGCAGCAACTCGGGATCAATCGAGGGGCGACCGGTCTCGCTATAGCTGTCTTTTAGTTGCTGGCGCACAAACTCAAAACTGATGTGCTTGTCGATGAGCCGCAGCAGATGGTTCTCGGGAAGTTGATCTTCCAGGCGGAAGTAATAGAACAACGCTTCAGAGCGGTCGTGTTGCCCCATCATGATCAGCAGGCCTCCGACGATGAGAATCCAACAGAGCATGGGCGAATGCTTTCTTCTAACATGCTTCTGCCGAATCTCATCCCGCTAATCGACGTGACTTTTTCAACACCCACGCCTGATTGCGTCAACGATCAGGTGCAGTTTGATCGGCTTGGTCTCGATAGCATGACAGATTGGCTAACAGGGAGCCGGCTGTTCGATTTTCGGCTTAACGAAACCGGCCAGTGAGCGAAGCATTGCTTCGGTCACCCTTCAGCTGCTAATGCGAGGGCGCGGCGTGCTCTTTGACCTTGACCTTGGCAGCAAGTGCAATGAATCGCGGGTCACTGTGAAGCGATTTGAGCTCCGGATCGGTTTGCATTTGCCGGCCACCTCCGCGGGCGACTGCCTCTCGTAAAAGCGACAGCGCCTCGTCACGCTTGCCATTACGAGCCGCATAACACGCCAGGTTGTACGTGGCGGTAATCGTGTCCGGATGCTCCGGCCCCAGAACACGTCGTTCAATCTCCAGCGTCTTACGTTCCAACTTTTCGGCCTCGGCGTAGCGACCCTGGTCATCCAGAATGGTAGACAAGTTGTTCGCCGAAACCAGCGTCAAGGGATGCTCCGGCCCAAGCCTGCGCCGTTGAATATCCATCGTTTCGCGCAGCAACTTCTCGGCCTCGCCCAGGCGGTTCTCGTCAGCCAGCAAATTAGCCAGGTTGCTCATCGTTATCAGGGTGCCAGGATGCTCCGGCCCCAGGACGCGACGTTGAATATCCAAGATGTCCCGTTCCAACTTTTCTGCATCACCGAAGTGTTGCTGGGCGTTCAAAAGTATCGCCAGGTTGGACATCACCGCCACGGTGTCGGGATGCTCCGGCCCTGAGACGCGACGTCGAATATCAAGGGTTTCGCGAACCAACTTTTCCGCCTCGGCATAACGGCCTTGTTTCTCTAGGGCTGAGGCTAGGTTTACCATCGACAATAGGGTGTCTGGATGCTCCGGCCCCGAGACTCGGCGTCGTATCTCCAGGGTTTCGCGACCCAACTTCTCCGCCTCGACATAGTGGCCCTGGTCATACAGAACGACAGCGAGGTTGTTCATCGACAACAAGGTGTAAGGGTTCTCGGGCCCAAGCACGCGCCGTTGAATATCCAGCGTTTCGCGCTGCAACTTCTCGGCCTCAGCATAGTGGCCCTCTCCCGTAAGGGTCGAAGCCAGGTGATGCATGGTAGCCAGCGTATCCGGATTTTCCGGCCCGAGCACACGGCGTCGAATGTCGGCGGCTCGTTCCAGCAGCGGGACAGAACTAGAATAGAGTCCGAGACTTTGGTACACAACTCCCATCACGTCCATCATCTGCGCCTTCAGTTCCGGGTCCTGGGACAGGCCAATATCGATTTCCGCTGACGACTTGTCGAGAATCTCCCTGGCGGTTATGGTCTTCCCCTGAGCCTTGATCGGATCTGAGACGTTGAACATGCCGGTCATGAAATCGGTGACGCGCGTGGCGCGATCACGTTCTCGGTTGGCACGGTCGCGCTCCCGAGTAATACGGCGCAACTGGATCGTCTGCATCACTCCAAATGCGATGAGCAGCAGCAGCATGGCGCTTACCGCGGCTGCTCCGAACTTGTGGCGCTGAACGTACTTCTTTGCGCGGTAGAACACGCTTGCTGGACGCGCGGTTACAGGTTCGTTCCGCAAGTAGCGGCCAATATCTGCGCTCAGCTCCGAAGGTGTGCCGTATCTGCGGGTGCGGTCTTTCTCGAGAGCTTTCAGTGTGATCCAGTCCAGATCACCGCGAAGCATGCTGGCCAGTCGCCGCGGATCCGTGTTCCGCTTGGCCGCGGTGCCCGTGGAGGCCGGATCTCCGCCGATTCTCGTGCTCGGACTCGGCGGATCGTCCTCGTGCAACTGGCGCAGAACCTCGTGGAAAGGCTTGGTCTTCCAGTGCTTCACATCAAAGGGCAAGACGCCCGTAAGCAATTCATAAAGCACCACGCCCAACGAATAAACGTCAGTGCGGGTATCAACGTCCGGGATGCTGGGATCCGCTTGCTCCGGGCTGACATACCCCGGGGTGCCCACCGTTCCTCCGGCGCGCGTCACTAGCGTCTCGTCCTCCGATTGCTGCGAAATGGCCTTGGCGATGCCGAAATCGATAATGCGCGGCATCGGCTTAGCATCGACTTCGACTACTAAGATGTTGGATGGTTTCAGGTCACGGTGAATAATCGCCTTCTGATGCGCATGTTGCACGCCCTCACAAACCTTGACCAGCAGGGCCAGCCGCTCGCGGGCCGACAGACGCTTCTGATCGCAATAATTGGTGATAGGCAACCCCGGCACATGCTCCATGACAAAGTAGGGCTGGCCTGCGGGAGTCGACCCCGCATCGAACACCTTGGCGATGGCGGGGTGATCCATGATCGCCAGGGTCTGCCGTTCCAAATTAAAGCGCAGTAAAGCGGAGCCATCGTATTGCCCCGACTTGATGATTTTCAGCGCGACCTGCCGCTTGACGGGAGCCGACTGTTCCGCCAGCCACACTTGCCCCATCCCCCCTTCGCCCAATTTCCTGATCAGTCGGTAGGGCCCAATCGAACCTAAATCGGGCGCGGCCAGGCCCACTGGAACAGCGGCCGAGTCGAAAGTTGCTTCGGGATCGGAATTGATTCCTGAGTTGCGCAGGTGTGAATTGGGGGCGGCGGGGTCTCGGTCGCTCACGCTGTCCTCTTTCGAAGGTCGATACGATCGGCGGCTAGTTTAGCACCGAAGTGGAGGCATACCGGAGTCTGGTCTGGCCCGAGTCTCGTGCCAGAGGTTAGTGCCGCGGGTGTCATTTTATTGCCTTCAGGGTTGTTGGCGTAACATCCCCCAATTCACTCATTGACCTTGGTCGGCAACCCCGCCAGTTCTCAATGAGTGCCAGGGCCTGTTTTCGACACTTGCATTCCTCGGTCGTGCCATCCTTACGGAGTCATGGGCTGACCGTGAAGGAAACGGCGTTTGAGTCGTTACCACTGCACGTGGGTGTGGTGGTTGGGGTTCCTCCAATAGTGCTGGACGACGTGCCACCCTCTGGGGGATTGAGCACAAGAACCTGCAGCGTGGCGGGCTGCGCGATATCGGCAGCGGGGATCGTAGCCGTCAGCTGATGGCTATTGATGTAGGTCGGCGTCAACAGGGAGCCGTTGAAGTCCACCATCGAGTCCTTGAGAAAGTGATTGCCGTCGATGGTCAATACCACCTGGCTGCCCCCAGCGGTCGTGGTGCTGGGCGAGATGGAAGTAATCGATGGAGCAGCCGGGCAGCGGCAAGACACAACCGTTGCCAGGGCGAGCGCAAGCCCGCACAAAATCGACGATCTCGCCGCCGTTGCCATTGGCGAACACTGCCGGCAAACTGGCTCCGACGAACGAGGCGCTGGGAACGTGAAGGCCATTCAAGAGAATCGGCGAGGTAAGCGGGACCGCACAACCGGCCTCCGAGAGCAACATTATACGCCTGACCGGTAAAGGAAAATTACACGCAATACAAAAGGCGCCCTCTTCTCGGACGGAACTCACTAGCCCCCGCCAGATATTTCGGAGTAGAGACGGACCCTTCCGATACCTTGCGTAACATCGTCCATTGCGCTCGTTGGCTCGTGGAACCGCGCCCCCCACTGGCGCCGGTTCAGCCCTCCGCGTGCCCTCATTCGCCCTTCCGTAGTAAGCTTAGGTACGCATGCCTGCGGAAAAGATTCTGATCATTGACGACGAGCGCCTGGTGCGCTGGTCGCTGCGCCAGAAGTGCGAGGAGTGGGGGTACCACGTTTCTGAAGCCGTTGCCGGCGAACCGGGCCTGCGCATGGCGCAGCAGGAATCTCCCGATCTCGTGCTGCTCGATGTCCGCATGCCGGACCTGAACGGCATCCAGGTTCTCGAACAGCTCAAGAAGACTCCCGACGCCCCGGCCGTCATCATGATCACCGCCGACCCGCAACTGGACGACGTAAAGACCGCCCTTAAGCTGGGCGCTTATGACTTCATCGGCAAGCCGCTGGACTTCGAGGAATTACACGTCACCATCCAGAATGCGCTGGAAGCATCGCGCCTGCGCACCGAGGTCAAATCGCTGCGCGGTGAGGTGCGCCGCAACACGGGCTATCACGAGGTCGTCGCCGTGTCGCCAAAAACCATGGAGCTGATGAGCTTCGTGCAGAAGGTCGCGACCAGCGAGGCCACCACGATTCTGGTGCAGGGCGAGAGCGGCACGGGCAAAGACCTGATCGCCAAGACGATTCACTACGAGAGTTCCCGCCAGAATGGCCCGTTCGTCCCCATTAACTGTTCGGCCATTCCCGAGACTTTGATGGAAGCCGAACTGTTCGGCCATGAGCGCGGCGCCTTCACCGACGCCAAGCAGATGAAGAAAGGTCTGTTTGAAACGGCCAACGGCGGAACGCTATTCCTGGATGAAATTGGAGAACTCTCGCCGCTGCTGCAGGCTAAGTTGCTGCGCGTGCTCGAAGATCAGGTGATTCGCCGGGTGGGCGGCGTGCGCGACATGCAGGTGGATGTACGCGTGATCGCAGCCTCGAATCGCGATCTGGAAAGAGCCGTGCGCGAAGGCCATTTCCGCCAGGATCTTTATTACCGTCTGGCGATCATCGCCATCTTCATTCCGCCGCTGCGCGAGCGAACCGAAGACATTCTGCCGTTGGTTGACTTCTTCATTGACTGGTACAACCGCAAGTTCAAGAAGGCGGTGCGCGGCATCAGCCCTGAGACGCGGCGCTTGCTGCTGGCTCATGGCTGGCCGGGAAATGTTCGCGAGCTGAAGAACTCGATTGAGCGCGCCATGATTCTGGAAGATGAGTCGATTCTGCGCCCGGTCTACATGCCGTTCGCCGTAGGAGAAGCGGCGCGCAGCGGCCAGACTGCGTTCGAGCACAGCAGCACGCCGGCTGACGGCGGCGGCAAATTGCTGCCCAATGGCCGTGTGCTTCCTCGCCTCTACATACCGGAAGAAGGCACGTCGCTCGAAGAAGTGGAGCGCGCCATGGTGGAACTAGCCATGAAGCAAGCCAACGGCAACCAAACCCACGCCGCCCGCCTGCTCGACATCAGCCGCGACGCGCTGCGCTACAAGCTGAAGAAATTCGAACTGGTGCCTGCAGGCGATGACGAACCTGCAGATTCGGTGCCCACCGAGGGATAGGAATCGCCGAAACCTTCCAGCCGCTCCTCAGGTTCGACCCGTATCTGGGCAAGCTGCCCAGGCGGTGGGCTACAACGCGGACCGGTTCTAACGAATTCGGTATCTGCGCCGTCGGCTACCTGAGCGTAAAACATCTCGACGGCGCCCACGATCTTGCCCGCGCTGTTGAAAATCGCTTGAGCACGCACTGAAACGGCTACGGGATGACCTTCCTTGTGCATCATGTACATCTGCACCTCGCGGGGTTTTCCATCGAGCATGACGCTGGCCAGCGGACATCCCTCGGTGCACAACGAGGTACCTTTGCCGTCAACGTGTCCGAGAATGTTGTTGTAGCAGTATTTTCCGACGGTGTCTGCCGCCGCATGTCCTGAAACGCTCTCCGCACCCTCGCTCCAGTGCGTGATCTTCCGCTCGCGATCCACAAAGTAGATTCCGTCTCGCAGCGCTTCCATGCGCCGCTCGTTCGCGGACGAGAAGTGAACCCCCCAGAACTCGTCGCAGGGGTGCACCATTTCGACGCCGTAGAACGGTCGATCGGATTGCGCGTTCATCCGCCCGACCACTCGGCCAATCTGCCAGTCCCCGTTATCGAGGCGCCGTACGCGCACCTCTTCATTGCACCGCACCGTGCGCGATAGCCCCACACAGCACCCGTGCTGGCTCACCGTGGTGGTGCTGGTTTTCTCGGTGAAGGTCTCGCCAGCCTCGTCCTTCCCCGAGACCTCCGCGGGAACGGCGATTGATACACGATCGCTTCTTCTTCGAGCCGGCACTGCAGGAATGATGGGTAGCAGTGGTGATTGCATGCCACTCCCATCGGCTGGACCCGGAAAATGCTTAAGTTTTGGCCTGCGGATGAGGTGCTTCTCATCCGAGTCTGCGCCTTTTTCCGAGGAATCGACGCGGGAAAAGCGATCATCCGCGACAAACTCGCGGTTGCCTCGCAAAGCGCGCCGTCGCAGTGTTGAATGAGGCTCTAATCGTTGGAGTGTGTGACCGTCTTAATCATCGGTGCCAGCCCAGCCCCGCCGGCCCGGCGAACCGATTGTGACTGCCCAAGCTGCATTTTCCTGGTCGCGTTGGGTTGGGCCGCTACCGCAACTCCGTCATTGACCTGGGCGCAGTCCATGCGCAGCGTGCCGTTGTCGTTGAACACCAGGCCGTAGAACCGCAGAGTATCGCCCGGGGCGAGGGTCTGCGTGTTAAGCAGTTGCGTGTTGCTGTCGACGTACACTTCCACCTGACTCGGATTGTTCAGCAGCGTGTTCTGTCCCGGTTGCACCGCCAGCGTGGGAAAAAGGTCATAGGACGCAAGCTCAACCGTATAGTCGGTAAAACTGCCGCTCTGCGAAGATCCCACGACCGTTCCGTTGATGATTTGTGGCATCAGCGTCATCATGGTTGCGGGAGTATAGTCGCCGCCGTAGTAATCGGTGATCTGCTGCGAGAAGATGGCGACATTCTGCCCCGTGACCATGTTGGATGCGCTGAAGCTGGCGACGAAGGGAAGGCTCGCCACATTGCTCATCTGGCCCGAGATGCCATAGGAAGTGCTGTCCGAGTACGAGTAGACTCCCAGCGACTGTGCCCCTGGCTCGGCAGAATAAGTTTGCCCCTGCTGCCCAGTAGGAAAGCTGAAGAAGTCCGGCACCGACGCGGCTAGTTGCTCGAGCGGCCCAATCATTTCATTCAAGGCGGTTGGATTGTAGCTCGCAATACGCGTAGCTCGCACCGATCCATCGGGCAGGATGGTTCCGTCCATATCCACGAACGTTCCCACCTGCAGGGCAGAAAAATCGCTGATCCCTTGATACGCTGTATTGCTGTCGGAAGTGACAGAAACCGTTCTTCGAGGATTGGCCAACGCCGCCAGAGACAAAGTGAAACTGGTGCCCGCGGTTCCCAGCGCGCTCACTTCACCTTCGACCTCGGTGACTTTGCCGTTCCCAGCGTTCGTCGGCTGCGCTGCGAAAGTCATGGGAGTGAGATTGAAGGTTGGAGTAATCGAAAATGACGCGATGCCAGTCCCCGGATAGCAAGTGCTGGGAAAGTTGGCGGATTGCGAAACCTGCAGATTGAGCGTCAGGCCCATAGCGTCGCCGGTGACAGTAATTGGAGAAGCCAGATTCACCGTCACTTGGTTATCCGGAGTGTAGCCGTAGGCATACGTGCTTTCATCAAGGCTGCCCGGCGAATCGGAACTTGCAGGCGTCACTGTAAGGCACGTAAAACTTGCACTTCCGATCACTGCCGTGGCCGCCGTATAGATGCCCTGCGGAATCGGCAAGGCAACTACCGGCTCAATTTCTCCGTTCAGATGTATGAATTCTACCGGCCAATCTCCGGCCAGCACCGGCACCGTCGTTCCCGATTGACTGGTCAAACTCAGGCTCTGGATGTCGAGGTCGAACTGAGCCAGCGCATCGTTGGCCGTGCTCGACACCACAACCGTAACTTCGGTGTCTCCTGAGAACGGCGGCGGAGCCTTCTTGCTTCCGCTGGAGCCGCAACCGGCCATCACGCCGATCGCCGCGGCAGCTACTGTGAGCGTGAGGATGACGGGAAAACGAGAAAAAGAAGAAAAAGAAAGAAAGCGACCAGAACGAAATAGCGGCATACAACTCCTCCGGTAACAGGATCCTGAAGGGAGAGCCCAAAGACACATGCTCTCTTGTCACATCTGACTCTGACCGAGCATTTAAGTTGCAGCTTCGTTGAGAACTAACTAACCACACTCAACCAATCTATGCTACGCACAAACTGCGTCAACTGCGCTATTGATTGGTCAAGATTTGTAAAAAGGGAGCATCTGCTCGTGTGACTGGGATCACACAAGGCCGGAGAGAATGGATTGGAAGGTATCGGATGACGCACAGGGGAACCTGGCTTATCCGGTCGTGGTTTGATCGCCGCCGGCTCGGCTGCTCTGAGACGTCAGCTCATCCGCCCGGCGGATTGCCGACTGCGCCGAGTCGCTGTTGCTCAACAGCGTGCCGCCGATGGAAACCGTGACCGCGGTCCGCGACGAAACGGTGGCGACGGAAGATTGCGCGATCAAGCCGCGGCAGCGCTCGCCCACCAGGCGCAAGGCGATCTCGTCCACGTCGGCTGCCAGTGTCAGGAACTCTTCCCCGCCCCAGCGTCCCACCAGATCGCCGGATCGGAGGGTCCGAGCCAACGTTTCTGCCAAAGCCTTGAGTAAGGCGTCACCTACTTCGTGGCCATGATCGTCATTCGCCTTGCGGAAGCGGTCAACATCGAACATCAACAAGCCATACTGACGGCCGAAGCGCCGCTGTTCGTCGAGCGCATGTTCTACTTTCAATTCGAAATAGTGGCGGTTCGGCAACCCAGTCAGCGGATCGCGGAAGGCCAGTTGCTCCAGTTCGCTGACTCTTCGTTCGACTCTGCGATAAGCGCTTGATTCCCGGAATACTTTCGCCGCACCCACAATTTTTCCGGCACTATTCCGCATGGGCAGGACTTGAACATTCACCGGAATCCGGTGCCCCTGTTTATGCCGCATAAACACATCCGTGGTGCGAGGCCGCCCGTCGATCAACGTCTGCTTCAGAGGAGAGTCTTGGTCGCAAAGCTGTTTGCCGCATCCGTCGACATCGGCCAGGCTCTCCGAGCATGGTTGGCCGACAACTTCTCCCGCTGCGTAACCTGACAGTTGCTCCGCTCCTTCATTCCAGTAAGTGATCTTGCGGTCCAAGTTCACGAAGTATGCACCTTCTCGCATGTTGTCGATAAGCTTCTGGTACAGCGGAGACGAAAACTGAATGCCCCACAGCCCGGCACAGGAATCGTCGGTTTCGACTCCATAGAGGTGTCCCTCAGGCTGATCACCCATGGGCGCAACCACGCGTCCCACCGCGGATTGGCCGGTGAGGACGCGGGTCAGCTGAACCTGCTGGTCGGGCTTCAGCAGGCGTGGGATGGGCAAGCAGCAGCCATACATGCTCACCGTCGTCGTCTTGGTCTGGTCAGAAAAACGCTGCCCGGTCAGGTCCACCCCCGCAACTTCAAGTGGAAAGGCGATCGACACACGCTCGCTTCGGCGGCGAATGGCTGGATCCGGGAATTGGGCTTCCATACATTCATTATCTCGGCAGAATGTGACAACGCAACAGCGTGGAGCACAAAAGGTGCCACGGTCAGTTCCCAATTCTGGCGCGATGTCAAAACGGAACCTCGATGTTCAGAACGGAGAAAGAGGCTTCCGGTCGGAAGCCCCGTAGCGCCATTATGAGAGGATATAAAGTGGCGGCGATTGTTTAAATTTGTTTAACCGCGCGAAGCGTGCTCTTTCGCCTTGGCAATGTACTGCTCAACCTGCTGCTTCTGCGGATAGTCGGGATTCGCCTTGAGCAAATCCTGCCAGGCCTGAATTGCCCCTTGAGGATCCTGTTTGCCCTGCCAGCGCACCCAGCCCAGATTGAACAAGGTCTGCGGATGTCCCGGCCGGTATTTCAGTGAAGTCTCCATCGCGGCCAGGGCTTTCTCGGCGTCTCCCATATACCAGTAAGCCGTGCCCATATCGGTGCGCACGTCGGGATTTTCGGGATGAATCGCCAGCGCCCGCTCGTAGTACTGAATCGCGCTAGGGAACTGTTTGCCGTCGTAATACAAATTTCCCAGTTTCACCAGCGAATCAAAATCCTTGGGATCTTTCTTGACGGCCTCAAGCAATGGAGCCGCAGCCTGCGCCAACGCGGCTTGCACGGCGGGGTCCGGTTGATCTTGCTGGGTTTGACCCGGCTGGGTTTGACCCGGCTGTCCGCTCGCCGGCTGCGCAGTCGTCGCGGCAGCGGCCTGGGCCGCAGCGGGCGACGCCGACCCACGGAAAAGATATCCCAGGGCCACGCCCAGCAGCAGACAGAATGCGGCCAGCACGTAGGCCTGCGTGCTCGTCCACGCCGCGCCAGTGCTGGCGGGATTAGTAGTTGATGGCGACTGTTCGGTCTTTGCTTCGGTCACTTTGACTTCGCTCACTTTTGCTTCGTTCACTCTGGGTTCGTTCATTGGCTTCGTTCTCCGATCTGGTGCCGGCAAGCGCCCGTTGAGGCGATTCCAGGTGAAACAGGCGCGTCACTGCAGCGGTCATCTGCTCCTGTTCCTCCTTCTCTGGGAGTTCCTTGAGTTCGCGAGCCAGGGAGCTGGCAATCTTTTGGATAACTTGAGCTGTGATTGCGTGCAGCGACTGATCCTGCTCCCGGGAAAACGGCCCGCGCTCTTCGATGAAGGACTCCAGTTCTTGCCGGCAAATTTGGTCGAGGCGCAAGCGCAGCGCCACCATGGTCGGGACCACAGTCTCGGCCACCAGCTTGCCTCGAAAAGCTTGTGCATGTGCTACGACAATCTTCTCCGCCTCAGCGGCCGCCGCCGCCGTGTGTTCCTCGGCAGTATTTTTAACCGCGTGCTCCAGACCATCCAGGTCGTAGAGCAGGATTCCATCCACGCGGCGCACATCCGGATCGACATCGCGCGGCATGCCGATATCCATGATTACGAGCGCCACCCGATTGCGCTCCACCGCGATACGCTCGGCTTCCTCGCGGCTCAACAGATAGTGTGGACATCCTGTGGCGCTGATCACAATGTCGGCCTGCAGCATGCACTTCCAGCGATCGGCCAGCGTGGCCGGAGTGCCGCCCAGCTTCTCCGCAATCTCTTGGGCCCGAGCTGGCAACAGGTCGATTACCACTACCGATTCTGCGCCGCTCTCAACCATCTGGCGGGCGGCCAGTTCGCTCATCTTGCCCGTCCCCAATAGCAACAACCTTCGTCCACCCAGCGAGCCGAAGATTTGCCGAGACACGCCGAGCGCTGCCATCGGAATCGAGACCGCCAACTCTTCGACCGCCGTCTCTTCGCGCACTTGTTTCGAAACGCTGAGCGCCTTCTCCAGCACCGCGTCGAGAAAGTGTCCCGCAGCGCCCACGGTTCGCGCCTGCTCCCAAGCGGCCTTTACCTGGGTCACAATCTGGGGCTCGCCTAAGACCAGGGAGTCGAGTCCTGAGGTAACGCGGAAAATATGGGCGAGGGCGCATTCATCGAGCAGTCGGTAGAAGTGCTGCCATTCGGTCAGCTTCAGGCCATGCTCGGTGCCCAGAAAATTAAGCAGCGAATTCGCCGCCAGCGTAGGCTCGCCGGCCCAGAGCAGAAATTCGGTGCGGCAACAGGTGGAAAGAACAACTACTTCTTCAATGCCTTCCGCTCTCTTCAGCTGGCGTAAAACTTCGTAGCGCCGGTTATCGCTGATCCAAAAACGCTCTCTCATGGCCAACGGGGCTGTCCGGTGGTTCAGGCCGATCACCATGAGTGTAGGTTCCAAGACGAATACCTCGGGCGCAAGCCGCAACCATGGAAGCGCAAGCCGTTTGCCAAAGGCCATGATGCTGGAGATCGCAACAATCACTGTATTTTCAGCAACTTGCGAACATCTCCAAGGAACGCGGCGTGGCCGGCGCTCCGGCGGTGCGGCATATGGCGCGGAATCGCGAGTCTTTTGACGCGATCTGCCTGTCCCTCATTGACTTAGGCTCAGGCTGCGATCACGAGCCACGGTGACGGGAATCACAGACCAAAGCGCGCACTTCCGTGAAACTGCATGACGATTAGTAAATTCTTATTCAGCTTCGAAATGCCTGCGCGATATTCTTCAGCTTCAGCGCGCCGGTTGTGACGAGGCAATTAAAGTTCGAAAGGAAACGCAATCATGAAGATGACGAAGCTTGCAATCCTGATCGTGATGATCGCACTGGCCCTGTTCCTGATTTTGCCCAGCCTGTCGTGGGCAGCCGATGACGGCGCGACCATTTACAAAACCAAGTGCGCGATGTGCCATGGCGCGGACTTCGCAGGGAAACCGGCAGCCAAGATTCCCAGCCTGGTCGGCGACGATGCCAAGAAAGCCTCCGACGCCGATTTGACCGACATGATCGCCAACGGCGGCAAAGACAAGAAACCGATGCACGCGTTCTCGACCAAGGGTGTGACCCCGGACCAGATCAAGATGGTCGTCGCCTACATCCGCGAAGCGCAGAAGAAGTAGTCTCGGTCCGCGACGGTTGCCGCAGTTTGTCGGCGTAGTGGTGGTGACGCGGTTTGGCGGTTTGCGGCTTGCGAGTAAGTAGGATCGCTGTTCCGAACGGCGAAAAGCGATCTGCCTGAACCGGCAGATCGCACTAGATGCGAGGGTCGTGATCCTCTCAACGGCGAGTGCTGGCCCAGCGCCCAGTCGCCGGCTCCCCTCCGCACTTCGCCACCAACACGGAACGGCCAGCCCGGGTCTATGTGCTCACCCTTAGACCCGGGCATTTGTTTGCCCCAGTCCATCGCCTGATTATCAAGGGCGTTGCGGCGCGACTACGCCAAGCGCGATCGAGAATTTTCTTTTTTCACTGTCCATCGCAGGCATTACGATGGCATGCACTCTCTGGCGCGGTAGTCAAGAGCGGCCTGCCTTTTGGTGGGCCGCATGATAATACGGAAAACGGATTACTCGAAAATCCAGTTGAGAAAACGGTAGGACAGGAAAACCACTGAGCCAAAAATGATCGCGGCCAGAACGCTTAGGATTACAACCTGTCCTATGACTTGCCCGCCATAGACGGAGCCCCACGAAGGCAGCCAAACTTCCAGATCGTCCCGAAACTCCAAATAGCCCACGACGACTGCCAGTACCGCGAGTATCGCCCGTTTCATTCCTCAAGGCTAGAACCTCTCGGCCTTGTCGGACAACCCGCTTCCGTGCCACTACCTGCTGTGTTTTTAGGGCTAGTCCTTTAGGCAGGGCTGCTCTTATGTTGCTTTGGTTTCGGCTTCGCAACCTTCACGTCGGCTTTCGACAAAGGCGGAGTAGCCAGCATCTTCCCGGGCAGGGAATCAAACTTGCTCTTATCAACTGTTACGTCTTGGGCCATAGTTTGATTTTACCAGCCGAACAAAAGTATGGGCGTCGCCGTCATAATCGCGCTCTTGACTATCATCGCGCTACAACTTTGGACCATCAGCGACCGGCTCCGAAGAGCAGACTCAGCGCAAGAAAAAGAACTGCGGGAACTTTTACATTCCGAGCTTCGGTACAGAGCGCAACAAAGAGACGGCGATATAGAAATTCATCGCGATCATCTTATTCAAGCCCGTGAGCGAGCGAAAGAACGCGGCAAGCAGTTCGCCGACGAGTTCTGCAACTTTTCCAAAAAGCCCGAGTAATCCGTATCTATGCGTTGTCCGTTTTCCGTATAGGAGTTATTTATGGCAGTTCTTGGTATGTGTACGAACCGCGAGTGCTTTGGAATATTCACTACCACGCCAGTGCCCGATCTTTGCCCGAACTGCAAAGCGGCATCTGTGATCCAAACTTGCCCAAATCCAGCGTGCAATGGACTGATCGCTGAAATCGTTACAGACCCGCGTACACTGCCGGAGATTTGTCCAGATTGCTCAACACAACTCCGGTTTGACCCGTCGTAGAGACCCATAAAAGGCAGTCAAAACGGTGTGCGCGGCCTATGCCCGAAACCATGATTACGCCCCCGCACGGGCAATAGAGCGGCTTGTACGCTTTCGGCGTGGCAGCACACAGACGGCAGGGGCTCGTATCGGGTTTCGGAGATGACCCAATTGCTCCAGTTACATTTTTGGGAGCGAGATCGCCAATAGTTCGTATTCCGTTTGCTTTCTGCCATTTAGACTCCTACATCAAGTATATGATTATCCCGGAGGAGAGGGGTATCAAAGGGTAAACTTTTCAAAAACGTCCGCGTGCCGGCGAACCCTGTCGGCCCTCGCGCGCGCTCGAACATCACTGTTTTTGCGAGATCCGTCACCGCCCCGTGTGATCCTAATCACAGCCTTTTCCCGATTCCAAAAGTAATCTGAGCTTGCTTGTGGGTGTTCTTTTAGAGCTATTCGCCGAAGGGGGAACGTCATGGGGACTGGTAATCATGGGATCGGGAATCATCCAGCCGGGAGTCATCCAATTATGGGCCGTGGGGCTCAGGACTTTTCCCGCAATCCGATGCTGGTTTACTGGGAGATGACCCAGGCCTGCGGGCTGGCCTGCAAACACTGCCGGGCAGAAGCCATGCCGACGGCGCATCCGCTGGAGTTGAACACTGAAGAGAGCAAGAAATTCATCAGCCAACTGGTGGGATTTGGCGATCCTCTGCCGCACTTGATTCTGACCGGCGGCGATCCGCTGAGCCGCAAAGATATTTATCCGCTGATCGACTACGCCAACTCGCTCGGCCTCGAAGTTTCCATCACGCCGAGCGCCACATCCGAGCTGACCAACGACGCCATCACTAAACTGAAGGAGCATGGAATTCAGAGCATGGGACTCAGCCTCGACGGCTCTTGTGCAGAGCGGCACGACAACATCCGCGCGGTTCCGGGAACGTTTGAGCGCACAATGGAAGCGGCGCGGCATTGTGGACGACTCGGCCTGCCGATCCAAGTGAACACGCTGGTTGCGGAAGAAACCGCTGACGACTTGCCCGCAATCTACGAGTTACTGCGCACCAGTTTCCCGGTCATGCGCTGGAGCCTGTTCATGCTGAT
>JBEKWZ010000005.1:0-20129 GCA_049512555.1 Candidatus Sulfotelmatobacter sp.
CAACGGGGAAGCGCAAGCGGCGCGTGCCCGACAACTGATCGAGGCGAGTTGCGTGGTCGAGGATGCGCCTCCGGCGATGAAGCGGCCCCTCATCCACAGAGTGATCGGAAAATCAGAGTGACCGGAAAATCCGCGGAGAAAAACTGAATGGGACGATTCACAGGAATTCTTGGCCTGTTGACCATGCTCGGCCTCGCCTACATTTTCTCCACCAACCGGCGCGCCATCCGGGGGAAAACCGTGGCCTGGGGGCTGAGCCTGCAGATCGTGTTCGCGATTTTCGTGCTGCGGGTTGATGTTGGCCGTCGAATGTTTCAGGTCATTGGCGACGCCGCCAACAAGGTGCTCAGTTATTCGTTCGTGGGTTCCGAGTTTGTCTTCGGACCCCTGGGCAAACAGTCTTCCAACATCGGATTCATCTTCGCTTTTCAGGTGCTGCCGGTCGTCATCTTCATCTGCGCGTTTTTCGCAATTCTCTACCACATCGGCGTCATGCAGATCGTGATTCGCATTGCGGCCTGGCTGATGATCCGCGTCATGGGTGCGAGCGGCGCGGAGTCGCTAAACGTCGCCGCCAGCATTTTTATGGGACAAACCGAAGCGCCCGTCACGATTCGACCGTTCCTTGCCGATCTCACGCACTCAGAACTGATGACCGTGATGACGAGCGGCATGGCGCATGTTTCCGGCTCGATCATGGCCGCGTACTTCGCATTCGGCGCTGAACCGAGGCACGTGCTGAGCGCCGTCATCATGACCGCGCCGGGAACGATCCTGGTTTCAAAAATGCTTGTGCCTGAGACTGAGCAGCCCAAGACCGCCGGCACGGTGGTCATGAGCGAAGCGGAAGAGGAACGAGAGAAACATGAGAACCTGCTCGGAGCCATCGCGCGCGGCACAGGCGACGGTTTGCACATGGCGCTCAACATCGGTGCCATGCTAATTGCTTTCCTGGCGCTGATCGCGCTGCTCGACGGCGTCATGGGCGGCATTCACCGATACATCGGCTGGTTTCCGTCGACGCTGGAAAGCGTTCTTGGCGTGATCTTCTCGCCCATCGCGTGGGTGATTGGCATCGCGCCGAAAGACTGCCGCGCCGTCGGCAATTTGCTCGGGACGCGCATGGTGCTGAACGAACTCGTAGCGTTTTCCATGCTTGGCCCGCAGAAGGCCGCGCTCGATCCGCGTTCTTTTACGATTGCGACGTTCGCGTTGTGCGGTTTCGCGAATCTCAGTTCGATCGGAATTCAGATCGGCGGCATCGGCGCGTTGGCGCCGAATAAACGGGGCGAGCTAGCACGGCTCGGTTTCCGCGCCATGCTGGCGGGAACGATGGCTAACCTGATGTCGGCTTCCATCGCTGGCATGTTGCTTTAGATTTGTTCAGTCCATTTCCAAGTAAGGACTTTCCATGAAACGATTCTTTACAAATTGCGGCGTCATTCTGCTCGCAGCCCTTTCTTTTGTGGTGACCGGCGTGGCACAGTCGCCGCGGCGCGTGATTATTGACACGGACCCCGGTGTCGACGACGCGATGGCGATTCTGCTCGCGCTGAACTCGCCGGAACTGAAAGTCGAGGCGCTGACCGTGGTGCCCGGCAACGTCGATGGGCGCCAGGGGCTGGAGAACGCACTTAAGTTGACTTCCCTCGCCGGCCGTTGCGACTTGCCGGTGGCTGGCGGAGCGCAGCATCCGCTCAACCAGAAGTTGATCACAGCTCAGTTCTGGCACGGCAAGAATGGCTTGGCCGGAGTTGAATTGCCCGCATCGAAGTGCAAAGCCGATCCACGTTTCGGCCCCGACCTGATTATCGAATTGATTCACAAATATCCGCATGAGATCACGCTGATTCCGGTTGGCCCACTCACCAACATTGCGCTGGCCGTCTCGAAAGACCCGTCCATCGTGCCATTGACCAAAGACATCGTGATCATGGGTGGCTCGATCTCGGGTGGAAATGTGAACGGAGCCGCCGAAGCGAATATCTATGGCGATCCAGAAGCCGCGGCCATCGTTTTCAATGCGGGCTGGATGGTGACGATGGTTGGCTCCGACGTGGGAGAACGCACCATTATCACGCGGAAGTATCTGGCGGATTTGCAATCCTTGCACGGACCGGAGAGCGACTTCATCGCGAAACTGGCGGACTTCTACCTGACGCGCTCGGAGAAGAGCGGATATCAAGGGGCGGCAATGTATGATCCGCTGGCGGTGGGTGTCGTGATTGATCCCGCGCTGGTAACCCTCAAAGACATGCACGTGGATGTTGAAACAAAAGGCGAGTTCACACGCGGAGAAACCGTCGCCAATCGCATGGGATCGAACGAGAACAACGTGCTCCACGGCGACCACTACGAGATCGAAGGTGTGATCGACTTGAAGCCGAACGCGCTCGTCTGCATGGCCTCCGATGCGGATCGGTTCTTGCAATTGTTCATCGGCCGCATCAAAGGAAAATAGATCTACCTCTGGCGCTCAGCCATTCGCGTGCGCGACCAGCAGAATTGCCAGGCCATAGAAAACGAACATGAAAGCAAGATAAATTTTGGCGGTTTTTCCCGATCCGTCAAATTCCTTCCATACCAGCACGCCCCACAGCGCCGCGACCATCGGCGACGATTGGCCGATCGCATAAGAGATTGCCTGTCCTGTGAGCTTGCCTGCCGTGAGATTGAGCACCGTCCCCAGCCCCCAGATGCAGCCGCCGATCAGGCCGAGCAAATGTCCCGAAGGAGGTCCAGTGAAAAATCCACCGAAGCTTACGGGATCGCCCACCAGCGGCTTTTTCATGAAGTAGACATTCCACACAAAACACGAAAGCAGCGCGCCCAGCGTGAGGAACGTGGTTCCGCTGTAGGGTGTGAGCGAATGTCCGCGGGTCATCGCGTAGGTCATGAACGGGCTCCACAATCCCATCAGCGTTCCCGAGACTACGCAGAGAATGATGCTCTTGCGCGAGGTTCCCCGCCCGGCGCGGGGGAGGCTGCCGTAAGCTTTGCCATCAAGAACGACGGCAATCAGCGCGCACGCCACGCCCCCAGCCAAAAGCAACACGCTGCCTTTGGGCTGCAGGATGAAGTTCAATACCACGCCCACCACGAGCGCGATTCCGATGGAAACGGGAAATGCGACCGCCAAACCGGCCAGGTCGACCGCTGCGACGAGCAGCAGATTCGCCAGATTAAACAGGGCTCCGCCGACCAGCGCGGAGACGATGTTGGAATGGTCCGCGGCCTGAACGTTATTCACGAAGCTTGAGGAGTCGTGGCCGGTGCTCCCCATCGTCAAGGCGAGAACCAGAGAGCTCAGAAAAATACCGATTGCGTAGTCCCAATAAAAAAGTTCAAACCGGTAATTCTTGACACCCTTGTAAGTAATGGCCCACGATCCCCAGCAGATGGCGCTGGTAATCATCATTACGAGCGCAACCGTCAGACTCTGCGGCGTGAACATGTTTTCTCCCTTTTGAAAGATGTTTCCAGCACGGGGCCGAGCATTTCACCCGTTTATTTGTGCGTAAGTGGCGCGCCGCAGAAATTCTCCCTGTCCTGCGCGTCCCAGAAATTTGTCGTTCTCCACAACCACTCTGCCCCTGGAAAGAACTACGTCGGGCATGCCGGTGACCTGGATGCCTTCGAACATCGAATAATCCACCCGCATGTGATGGGTTGCGGCGCTGATGGTGTGCTTGCGGTGGGGATCGAAAATCACCAGGTCGGCATCGCTGCCGACGGCGATAGTTCCTTTGCGGGGATACAGTCCGAACAATTTGGCGGGAGTGGTCGAGACCAGTTCCACAAAGCGGTTCGCGTTGAACCGGCCACTGGCCACGCCGCCCGAGTAGATAAGGCTCATGCGGTGCTCCACCCCGGGGCCTCCGTTTGGAATTTTCGTGAAATCGTCGCGGCCCATTTCTTTCTGTTCCTTGAAACAGAACGGGCAATGGTCGGTGGAGACCACTTGCAAGTGATCGTGCTTCAGGCCGTTCCAGAGTTTTTCTTGATGCCATTTTTCGCGCAGCGGAGGAGTAAAAACATATTTCGCTCCCTCGAAACCGGGCGCATCCATGTTTTCAAGAGATAGATACAAGTATTGCGGACAAGTTTCCGCATAGACGGGAAGTCCGCGGTCGCGGGCCTCGCGAATTTTTTCGAGTGCATCATTACAGCTCAAGTGGACGATGTAAATGGGCGCGCCCGCCATCTCGGCCAGCGCGATGGCCCGCCCGACGGCTTCGGCCTCCGCGGTCGTGGGGCGAGTAAGCGCGTGATACTTCGGCGCGCGTTTTCCCTCAGCCAGAGCCTGCTGCACGATGACGTCAATCGCACTGCCGTTTTCGGCGTGCATGCAAACCATCCCGCCATTTTTCGCCGTAGTCTGCAGAGCCTTGAAGATGCTGCCATCGTCGAGCATGAAAACGCCGGGATACGCCATGAATAGCTTGAAGGTGGTCACGCCTTCGTGCACGAGATCGTTCATCTCTGAAAGCTGTCCACCAGAAACGTCAGTGACGATGCAGTGGAACGCGTAATCGCAAACGGCTTTGTTCGCGGCCTTGCTCATCCACGTGTCGAAGGCTTGGCGCAAAGGCTGGCCTTTGTATTGAATGGCGAAGTCGATCAGCGTGGTTGTGCCGCCGAACGCGGCAGCCCGCGTGCCGGTCTCGAAGTCGTCAGCGCTGGTCGTGCCGCCGAAAGGCATGTCGAGGTGGGTGTGAACATCGATGCCGCCGGGCAGCACAAGTTTGCCCGTTGCATCAAGAATCCGGCCGGCGTTTTGCGCGGGAAGATCCGTTCCGATGGCGGTGATCTTCCCGTTCACGATGGCGACGTCCGCTGTGTAAGTGTCCGTTGCGGTGACCACGGAACCGTTTCTGATGATCGTGTCGAAACCCATCGAGTCCTCCGTCGGTTCGGCGCCGCGAGGTTGGCCGAGTTGAGAAAAGCATTCTATGCTACACTGCCGCCCTTTAGTTGTTGGCATTCGGCGCTAGGAGTCAGTTCTTCATAGTTTCTCAACGAAGGGGGCCAGCCATGCATTTCGGCATCGCACTGAAACCTGACATTTCGATCGAACGCATCGTGGGCCTGACGCGGCAGGCGGAGGCCGCGGGATTCGAATACGGCTGGATTTTCGATTCCCATGTTTTGTGGAAGGAACCCTATCCTCTGCTCACGCTGATGGCGACGAACACAAAACGGATGCGGCTGGGCACGTGCGTTACCAATCCTGCGACGCGCGACTTAACCGTGACCGCCAGTTTATTTGCGACCCTCAACCTGATTTCCGGCGGTCGGATGGAACTCGGCATTGGGCGCGGCGACAGTTCGCGGCGCGTGATGGGTAAGAAGCCCGTGAGTTGGTCGCAGTTGGAAGCCGCCGTCGCAGAGTTCCGCGACCTGACATCCGGCAAGGAAGTGCAACATGATGGTCAACCCACGCGGCTCAGTTGGGCGAAAGATTCTCCGCGAGTTTGGATCGCCGGATACGGACCCAAGGTGCTGCACATGGCGGGGCGAGTGGCCGATGGAATCATTCTGCAGTTCGCTGATCCGGCGCTGATTGCCTGGTGCATGGGCTTCGTGAATGAGGGTGCGCGCGCTGCCGGGCGCGATCCGAAACACATCGAAGTGATGGCGGCCGCGCCGGTGTGGGTGTCAGATGACCTGAGCGTGGCTCGCGAGCGCGTGCGCTGGTTCCCCGCCCTGGTGTCGAACCATGTGATGGATCTGATCCGGCAATACAAGCCTGAAGATCTTCCGCCGGCGCTGACCTCGTTCGTGCAGGACCGCGGGCACTACGATTATCAGCATCATTGCGAAGTTGGCAGCGACAACGCAGACTTCGTTTCCGACGAAGTGATCGACCGTTTCTGCCTAGTCGGCCCCGCCGAAGCCCACAAAAAGAAACTACGCGAGCTGGAAAGCGTGGGTGTGACCCAGTTCAACATTTACCTGATGTGCGGGGATGAAGAACAAACGCTCGACATTTACCAGCGCGATGTGCTGCCTGAGTTTCTGCAAGCTGGCAAGGTGTAGGCGACGTTAGGCGGCTTCCTGCGGAGCAATGGCAGACTGGCCCTGAAACTTCATCAGAGCGTAATACGCAACGAACGAAACGGCGAAGCCGACAAACCATGAGTAGTCATAGAGCACGCGGACAGGCGGAATGGCAAGCCCGGCAAGCGCCGTGCCCGCGCCCAGCGCCAGGGCAAGGATCGCTCTCCAGTTGAATCCGCGCGAATATTCATAGAGCCCGCCGCGAAGATACAGATCGTCCACCTGCAACACCCGGCGCCGGATGACGAAGTAATCGCAAATCATGATTCCTGCGACGGGCCCCAGAAAGGCAGCGTAGCCGCCGAGCCATCCCATGATGAACGTGCTGTAACTGGAGAGCAGCTTCCAGGGCATCAGCGCAATGCCCATAAAACAGGTGATGATGCCGCCGGTGCGAAAGCTGATCCCACGCGGCCACAGGTTGGAAAAGTCGTTCGCGGGCGAAACCACATTGGCTCCGATGTTGACGTTCAGAGTAGCCAACAAAATTGCAACCAGCGAGATCACCACGGCGACGGGTGAGTGAAAGCGGCTGAGCAGTTCAACCGGATTCCAGATCGCGGTTCCGTAGACGACTACCGTTGCCGACGTCACGACAATTCCGACGAAGGCATACAGCGTCATCGTTGTAGGCAAAGCCAGGGCCTGACCAATCACCTGCTCTCGTTGATTCCGTGCGAATCGCGTGAAGTCGGGAATGTTGAGTGAAACCGTGGCCCAGAATCCCACGGTGCCATTGAGTGCAGGGATCAGAAACTTCAGGAAGTCGGAAAAGTTAGTGAAGCGCGAAGGCACCGACAGCATGGGCCCGAAGCCGCCGGCCGCGCGATAGGCCCAAGCCAACAGAAGTAATCCCACACCGAGCAAAACCGGAGCGCTGATGCCCTGCAGAATGCGGATGTATTCAATTCCCTTGAGCACGACCGCGAGGTTGATGAGCCAGAAAAGAAAAAAGCAGACGCCGGGGCCGTAAGGGAAATTCTTCCAGGCAGGAAATAGCGTTGCCAGCAAGGTGCTGATGGCTTCGCCGCCAATCCACGTCTGAATGCCGAACCATCCGCACGCGACCAGGGCGCGCAGCACGGCCGCGACGTTCGCACCCAGCACTCCGAATGAGGCTCGCGCCAGAACTGGAAAGGGAATTCCGTACTTCGCGCCAGGATGCGAGTTCAGCAGCATCGGCGCCAGCACGATTACGTTGCCGATAAAGATGGTCGCGACTGCCTGCTTCCAGTTCATCCCACCTTGAATCAAACTGGCAGCCAGCATGTAGGTGAGGATGTTCACCGACATTGAAATCCACAACGCCGCGAAGTTGTAGGTTCCCCAGTGCCTGCGCTCGGATGTAGCAGGCGCAAGATCCTCGTTGTACAGCGGGCTGGATTCAACTCGAGCGCGGAGTTGACTTGGGTCCGGATTCGTCATTGGATGTCTTAATGTCGCGAAGAGCCGACGGTCGTGCTTTGCGCTTAGTCAGCCGCGGCAGACGATCCGCTCTGCGTCGTGATGGGGCCGTAGCTTTCTGGCCGGCGGTCGCGGAAGAACTGCCAGACCTTTCTCACCTCTTCAATCATGTCGAGATCGAGATCCGCGACCACGACTTCGTCTTTGTCGCGGCTGGCCTGGGCCATGATCTTGCCCCGTGGATTGCAGAAATAACTCTTGCCGTAGAATTCGCCGATGCTCCAGGGCTTTTCGGTCCCTACACGATTGATTGCGCCGACAAAATAGCCGTTGGCCACGGCGTGCGCGGGCTGTTCGAGTTCCCATAAGTATTCCGAGAGTCCGGCCACGGTGGCGGAAGGATTGAAGACGATCTCCGCCCCGTTTAATCCCAGGATGCGCGCGCCTTCAGGAAAATGGCGGTCATAGCAGATGTAGACGCCGACGCGAGCATACTTGGTTTCGAACACAGGGTACCCGAGATCGCCGGGCGTGAAATAAAACTTCTCCCAGAATCCAGGATGGCAGTGCGGGATGTGATGCTTGCGGTACTTACCAAGATAGCGCCCGTCGGCATCGATGACGGCAGCTGTGTTGAAATACACGCCCGGCATCTGCTCTTCGTAAACCGGCACCACGATCACCATGCGGTGCTTCTTCGCAACTTTCTGCATGAGACGCGTGGTTGGGCCGTCAGGCACGCGCTCGGTGAGTTCATACCAGCGGGCATTTTGCTCGGCGCAAAAATACGGACCGTAGAAAAGCTCCTGCAGGCAGAGGATTTGCGCCTTTTTGCGCGCCGCTTGCTCAATCAGCTTGAGGTGCTTGTCGATCATTGCCTTCCTGATCTGCGCGAGCGGTCGTTCGGTCGAGAGCGCGTTGCTGGCTTGAATCAGGGCACAGCGGACATTGCGGGGCATTGTGACCTCCCGGAGTTGAGGAACGCAATATACCAGAGTGGAGGGGCGGACGCCTTCGTCCGCCCTGGCGTTGGCACCGCTCTCGCTGGGCACTCGTGTGGCGCTGGTCCCCGGACAAGGCGTCCGGGGTTCCATAAACGCGGGTTCGTTGACACACTCCTGGCGAGGTCAATAGACTCGGCGTGCTTTCGAACAGCGACACTCTTATGGCCAAGCGCCCTCGAATTGCGGTAGTTGGCAGCGCCAACATTGACCTGACGACATTCACAAATCAGTTTCCCAAGCCGGGCGAAACCATTTTCGGACAAAAATTCGATCTAGGTTTCGGCGGCAAGGGAGCGAACCAGGCCGTGGCCGCTCGACTTTGCGGCGCGGAAGTTTTCATGGTCGCACGCGTAGGCAGCGACCTTTTCGGCCCCGCGACCATTGAAAACTTTCGCCGGCAGGGAATCGATCCCACGCATGTGAAGCAAGTCGAGGGACTCTCCAGCGGAGTTGCGCCCATCTTCGTCGAGCCCAACGGTCAGAACCGCATTCTAGTGGTAAAGGGAGCGAACGATGCGCTCAAGCCCGCTGACGTTGACGCCGCTGCCGAGACATTGAAATCTGCCGACTGCATCGTGTTGCAGTTCGAAATTCCGGTGGAGACGGTCTATTACACGATCCGGTTTGCGCGCACGCATGGAATCCGCTGCATCCTGAATCCCGCTCCCGCGCAGCCCGTCGAACTGGGCGCGCTCAAAGATCTCGACTATTTTGTTCCGAACGAGAGTGAGGCCGAGACGATCACCGGCCGCCCGGTGAAAAACGTCGAAGACGCGAAGAAGTGTGCCGAGCAACTGGTGGCTGGCGGGATTCGGCGAGTGATCATCACCCTGGGAGCAAACGGATCTCTTCTCGCCGGCCGTGACGTCTGCGAACACGTGCCGCCGTTCTCGGTCAACAGTGTTGACAGCACCGGTGCGGGCGATGCTTTCATCGGCAGCTTCGCCGTATTTCTTGCCGAAGGAGTACCCGAAAGGGAAGCCGTTCGCCGCGCGAACCTCTACGCAGGCTTGTCCACCACCGGCGTGGGAACGCAGAAATCGTTTTATGATCGTTCCCGCTTTGATAGTGAATTGGCCGCTCGGTCCTGATGCTGGCCTGCGCACGCACGCGAAAGATGAGTTGTGGTGCCCAGCACAACTTTCCGTCTGCCGGGCGCTCCGCATTGTTTGTCGCAGCTTTTTAGCCGCTGGGGGCCACGCATCCAGTTTGAATCCGGGGAGCGCGGAGCAATAACGATACTCGGCCGGGGTCCCGACCAACTTCCCCATCACCGGATTCTGATGGATGTAAAACTGGTGCTCAGCAAAATCCTGCGCGTCGCGGATTCGATGGTCGGTGAATCCCTTCTGCCAGATTTCTCTTCGACTGATCTCGATCCCAACCGCGTGCGAGTAGCCGCCCTTGATCAGTTGCACCCCTCGCTCTAGCGTCGTGTCGATCTCGGGCGTAAACAGCAGATGAACATGATCCGGCATGAGAACGAAGGCATGAAGTTCAAATCGCCCCTGCCTGCGGTACCCGTAGAGGGTTTTCAACAACAGCCTTGCGTAGGACTCGACGACGAAAAATCTCCTGCGTTGAAAGGTCGCGAAGGTCACGAAATAAGTTCCCGGCGGAGAGATCAGACGGGTTGGTTTCATCAGCGCTGGCCCTCAGCGGCTAAAGCCGGGTCTCTACGCCAGCCTAATGCGGTACGACTGGAAGTCGTACCCTTCCCGTTCGGAATATTTTCCGGTCAACCCATTTCGGGAAGAACGAGCTCTCCCGCAAGAAACCACGTCACCGTCCTGGAGGTTTCACTCACCACAGCGCGATCTGGAGGCATGACTAATCGAGCAACCGCGATCGAAGACGTGGACACAACCGGGAAGGGCACGACTTCCAGTCGTGCCGCTCAAGCTCCAACCGAGAACTCGGCTTTAGCCGCTGGGGGCCACGCATCCAGTTTGAATTCCGGGAACGCGGAGCAGTAACGAGATGCGGCTGGGGGAAGATAAACTGGGACGTTCCCTCGCAGAAAACGTCTCGCTGACTGCACGGTCCCGGCTTCAGACTGCTGAAGACCCGCCCTCAGAACCTACCTGTCAAGCCCCCCAATAATATTTCTATCTCCTTCCTTTCCAGCCCTATACAAATCTCACCGCACACCAATCACCCATCTCGAATGCTAAAATAGTACTCAGTGGTTAGCTCCCAGCAATACGTGGCAATTCCCAAAACAGGAGACGCGGGCGATCAATTAATGACAGCTAACTCTTTTGTTCATAATATTTTACGTATAACCCCTGCCTTTACAATATTTTGCCCGGATGCCGCCCTATCCCAGCAGCCCAACTCCACGGAAACAAAGAATTTAGCTTATAGATATAAAAAAAATATTGAGATGTCGACATGCCGTTCGCCCCAGCCAAGCAGGACACCGAGACCCAACGCCCAGCATCAAGCGCACAAACCCATCCGCCAGAGAACTCGATTCTCCTCGGCTATAATGGACACCTAAGGAGTCCGCATGGCAATTCAGAAGACCGACAAGATCTGGCACAATGGCAAGCTCATTAACTGGGACGACGCGACCATCCACGTGATGTCGCACGTCATCCACTACGGCTCTTCGGTCTTCGAAGGCGTGCGCTGCTACGACCTGCCCACGGGCCCCGCCATCTTCCGCGCCAACGAGCACATGCAGCGCCTGCTCGATTCCGCCAAGGTCTACCGCATTGACGTGGCCTTCACCCGCGAGCAACTGGTCAAGGCCATGCTCGAAACCGTCGGCCACAACGGCGCGTTTCCCTGCTACGTGCGTCCCATTATTCTTCGCGGATACGGCGAGGCCGGCGTGAACCCATTCAACTCGCCCACAGAGGTCTACATCATCAACTATCCGTGGGGAAAATATTTGAGCAGCGCGGAGAGCGAAGGCTGCGACGTGTGCGTGTCTTCCTGGACGCGTCTCGCGCCCAACACGCTGCCCGCCATGGCCAAGGCTGGCGCCAATTACATGAACTCGCAGCTCATCAAGATGGAAGCCATCGTCAACGGCTACGTGGAAGGCATTGCGCTCGACGCCGCCGGCTTCGTCAGCGAGGGCTCAGGTGAGAACCTGTTCCTGGTGCATCACGACAAGCTGATCACCGCGCCGCTGGGCAACTCGGTGCTGCCCGGCATCACCCGCGACTCGGTGCTGCAGATCGCGCGCGACCTGGGCATCCCGATCGTCGAGCAGATGATTCCGCGCGAGATGCTCTACATCGCCGACGAGGCGTTCTTTACCGGCACCGCCGCGGAGGTCACGTCGATTCGTTCGGTCGACAAGATTAAAGTTGGCAAGGGCGTGGTTGGCCCCATCACCAAGGCGCTGCAGAAAGAGTTCTACGCCATCGTGCGCGGCGAGAAGAGCGACCGCCACGGGTGGCTCACGCCGGTCCCGGTGGGCAGCAAGCAGCCGGTCGGGGTATAATTTGCACCGTTCGGATTCGTAGTACATCTATGTTCTGGCACGCGAAGGGGCGCAACCAGCGCCCCTTTCAACCGTTTCGGCCCCAAAAACATAACACCCTCAAGGAGAACAAAATGTCCCAGATCACTCCTGAATTTGTCCTCGGCTTGCGAACCGTCATGCTCGACGGCTTCAAGAACGAAACAGAAATCACCAAGAAAGTAATCGCAGCCATTCCCGACGCGAAGTCGGATTACAAGCCTGATCCGCAGGCGCGCACGGCGAAGGAATTGGCCTGGCACATCGCCAACAGTGACATCCAGTTTCTGGATGGAATTGCCGATCTGAAGTTCAATATGGAGTCACCGGAACACAAGCCGCAGACCTCAGCGGAAGTGGTGGCCTGGTACGACGAGAACGCCAAGCGTGGCATTGCACGCGTGGAAGCCATGTCGGCCGAGCAGTTGCTCACGCCCGTCAACTTTTTCGGCGTGTTCAATATGCCTTCGGTTTTCTATCTGACGTTTCTGAACAACCACAGCATCCATCACCGCGGCGAGCTGGCGACGTATCTGCGGCCCATGGGATCGAAGGTGCCGTCGATTTACGGCGGCAGCTACGATGAGCCGTTCCAGCCGCCGGTGTCGGAAGAGACGGCCGCGTAGTTGTCAGTCGTTATCGTTTAGAAGCAGGAAGCCGCCCACGAGTGGGCGGCTTTCTTTAGTTCAGCTTCTCGGTTATCTCGCGGGACTTCTGTTGCCTCGCCTGCCAACCGTTGAATCGGAGCGATGGCTGCGGGATTTGAACCGGGTCGATCATTGACTCGGTTGTCTCACGGGACGTAGGATTTTCCTCCATGATCGGCCAAACGATTTCGCACTACCGCGTTTTGGAAAAACTGGGCGGCGGCGGCATGGGCGTAGTCTACAAAGCCGAGGACACGCGACTGCACCGTTTCGTCGCGCTCAAGTTTTTGCCGGACGAAGTGGCCGGAGATGCGCAGTCGCTGGCGCGATTTAGACGTGAGGCCCAGGCCGCATCGGCTCTCAATCATCCCAATATCTGCACCATCCACGACATTGGCGAAGAGAATGGCCATGCCTTCATCGCGATGGAGTTCCTGGAAGGTGTGACGCTGAAGCACAAGATCGGCGGGCGTCCGATGGAAATTGACGAGATGCTGCGGCTGGGTATCGAAATTGCGGATGCGCTCGATGCCGCGCATGCTGCCGGAATTGTGCACCGCGATATCAAGCCCGCCAACATCTTTGTCACCAAGCGAGGTCACGCGAAAGTGCTCGACTTCGGCTTGGCCAAGGTAAAGGGAGATCAAGTCGGATCGTCCCAGCTCGCAGGATTGCAGGTTACCGCGGAAGGCACCGACCAGCACCTCACCAGTCCCGGCACAACGCTGGGCACGGTCGCGTATATGTCGCCGGAACAGGCGCTGGGAAAGGAATTGGACCATCGCACCGATCTTTTTTCCTTCGGCGCTGTGCTCTATGAAATGTCCACGGGGACGTTGCCTTTCCGCGGCGAGACTTCGGCTGCGATCTTCGACGCGATTCTCCACAAGGCGCCGGTCGCGCCGGTGCGATTGAATCCCGATCTGCCTCCCCGGCTGGAAGAAGTCACCAACAAGGCGCTGGAGAAAGATCGCAGTCTGCGTTACCAGCAAGCCGCCGAGATGGGGACGGACCTGCAGCGCATCAAGCGCGATCTGGATTCGAGCGGGAGTATGTTCACTTCGAACCGCGAAGCCTCGGCTTCTTCCGGAACCTCGGCAGTCTCTCCGGTCGGCGCATCCGCGGGACAATTGTCCGGGGCCGCGAGTTCCAACGTTGACGCATTCACTCCCCTCAGTGCATCTTCTTCTACCGTTGCCGCCGCCCGGGGGCACAAGACCGCGACCGGGGCTGCTCTGCTCGTCGGCGTGCTCATCGCGGCCGCCGCCGTTTACGGCGTATACACTCTCGTGCGACGCCCGGCCACCCCGCCTTTTCAGAGCTTTTCCATCACCCAGTTGACCAGTACCGGCAAGGTGCAGAACGCCGCGATTTCTCCGGACGGCAGGTTTCTGCTCAGCGTGCAATCGGACAACGGCAATGAAAGCCTGTGGCTGCGAAACATTCCCACCGGCAGTGACACGCAAGTGCTCCCGGCATCGGGGGAATCGTTCGCTTCGCTCGTTTTTTCTCCCGACGGCAACTCTTTCTATTTCCGAGAGACCTCGGGCATCACAGGAGCGTTTAATCTTTTCCGGGCTCCGCTGCTCGGCGGTTCCCCCGCGTTGCTGGCCAAGGATGTGGACGGAGGCCCGGTATTTTCTCCGGACGGCAAGCGCATCGTTTATTGCCGCTATAACGACCCCGAGTTGAACAAGTGGCGGTTGCTCGAAGCCGACGCCGACGGCGGGAACGAGAAAGTGCTGAACGTCGAACCTGCGCCTGGCGGCCCGGCCGCCGAACTCTCCTGGTCCCCCGATGGCAAACGCGTGGCGATTTCGACATTGACTTTGAACAGCAAATCTCTCAGCCAGATTCGATTCTTTGATTTCGCACAAGGGAGCCTGGAGACCTTCGTCGCTCCCACCGACAAAATCATCCTGGGCAATGTCTGGGCGCCGGATGGACGAGGAATCTTTGTCAACTATGTGCCCCGCGGGGAGCATCTGTCGGTGCAGGCTCAGATCGGGCTGTTTTCCTACCCCGATGGCACGTTTCATCCCATTACGAACGACCTGACCGACCACAACTCTCTATCGATTGCAGGCGATGGTCACGCGCTGGCAGCTGTGCAGAAGGAGACATCGACCCAGATCGTTCTCATGTCGCCCAGCGGGGCCGGGCCCCTTACTCCTGTGCCCGGCATCGCGGCCCGTGAGTCCCTGCCAAGCTTCTCCTGGACAGGGGATGGACAAGTGCTCATCTCGCATGGCGATCACCTGGTCCGGCAGCACACCGATGGCACCCACGCGGTGACCCTTCTGAGCGATCCGGCGGCCTGGATCAGCGCCCCTGTATCGTGCGACAACGATCGCTGGATTGCTTTGAACTGGATGGTTCACGGCGAAGGAATTGCCAACCGAATCTGGCGGGCGAACCCCGATGGCTCCGATGCTGTGCCGCTCACCTCCGGGGAATTCGGCAGCTTCTGGGGATGCTCGCCGGATGGAAAGTGGCTGTACTACAGCGAGCGACTCGCGAACGGCGTGTTACGAATCTCTTCCGGCGGCGGCAAACCCGAACTGGTGCCGGGAGCGAATCCTCCGAATTCGCTCACGGCCCAGGCTACACCTTCCCCCGACGGCAAAACGCTGGCGATATTTACCGAAGTGTTGAATCCTGAATCGAAGGCCTACTCCAGCCGGATCGTGCTCGCCAGCCTGGATTCCGGCGTGCGAAACCTCGATCTCGATCCCACTCTGAAGGCGGTATTCCGTTCTCAGGGACCGCCCGACAGCGCCGGATTCCGCTTTTCTCCGGACGGCAAATCCGTTGCCTTCGTCATCGAGAACGCGGGAGTGGACAACATTTGGATGCAGCCTGTGGACGGGTCAAAAGGGCGAAAGCTCACTGACTTCAATGATTCTGAAAGGATCCAGGATTTTCGCTGGTCCCCCGACGGCAAGGCTCTGGCCCTGCTGCGTTTTCATTCTGTCTCCGATGTCATTCTTTTGCGCGACAACGGGCCTGCGAAGGATGCTCACTGATCGCGGTTCGGTGCTCTGAAGAACGTGAGCGGCTCGTGACTCTCAAAAGTCCGTCGAAAAGGATCGTTCACTGCCTCGGGGAAATCGCGCGCCTTCGTTACCGACGTAATCTTAGATGAAGATTCAGTCTCTTCTATTCTGGGGAGAGCGACACAACCCCCATGAATCCACGGAATACCCTCGGTTTACTTTGTCTTGCAGCAGTGCTGAGCGCGTCGGCGCTTGCTGTGAGCGCTCCCGACCAAGCTAG
Source organism: Candidatus Sulfotelmatobacter sp. (assembly GCA_049512555.1). Lineage (GTDB taxonomy): Bacteria > Acidobacteriota > Terriglobia > Terriglobales > Acidobacteriaceae > Sulfotelmatobacter. The sequence goes on from JBEKWZ010000005.1 coordinate 15,870, forward strand.
CGCTGCCAAGTTGCCCGTGACCACCGCTTCGAAGGCGGCGGCGCGCGCGTTTGAGAGTGGGATGGTCGAGTATGAGAATCACCGGTGGAATTTTGCGCTGAGGGATTGGAACGAGGCCATTAAGCACGATCCGAAATTTGCGCAGGCTTACGTGTGGATTTGTTTCACGACCAACGATCCTGCAGAAGAAGCGCGGGACCGGGCGCGAGCGAAAGCGCTGATGCATGCGGTCACGCCGGGCGAGCAGTTATTGATCCGGTGGATGGCGGGCGTGCGCGAGAATCGCTACGTGGAAGGCATAATGGCCATGAACGATATGCTGGCCATGTTTCCGCATGACAAGCGGCTGAACTTTCTGGTGGGCTACTGGCTGTTTCGCTGGCAGGATGAGTACGAACTTTCGATGAAGCTGACAAAGCGGGCGCTGGCCGACGATCCGAATTACGCCACTTGTTACAACCAGCTGGGGTATTTGTATTCGCGGCTGGGGGATTTCGATAAGGCGCTGGAGTACACGGCGAAGTACATTGAGTTTCTTCCTAACGAGCCGAATCCGCACGATTCTTACGGGGAGATGCTGCGCTTCGCGGGGCGATATCCGGAGGCGCTGGAGCAATACCGCATTGCGCTGAAGATTGATCCGACATTTTATATTTCGCAAAAGGAGCTAGGCGAGACTTATTCGCTGATGGGGGAAGAAGAGCAGGCGCGCAAGGAATATGAGAAGGCGGTTCACGAGGCTCCGAGCAATGGGGCGAAAGCGGAATATCTGCAGAAGCGGGCGCTGACGTATGTACGCGAGAAGAAATATGCGGAAGCGGATGTCGCGTATCTGAATGCGGCGGCCAAGGCGCGTGCGATGGAGCAGTGGAGTTGGGAAGCGCGGGCGCACCGCGTGATGGCCATGTATGAGCCGGATCAGACTGTGGCGCTGAGGAATCTGGATCTGGCGGAAACGTTGCTGGCCGCGGCGAGTGGGCGCGTTGCGCTGCTTGAGCTGGATGAAGAGAAGGCGCAGGTGCTGCGGGTACGTGTGGAACGCGCCGTGGCTTCGGGCGATTTCAGTATGGCTGAAAAGTTCGTTGGGAAACTGGAGAAGATGGCGTCGCCGGCGTCGAGCGTGAACACGAAGAGGATCTATCGCGGGGCGGCGGGAACGCTGCTGCTGGCGCAGATGAAATATGCTGAGGCTATTGCGCAGCTGGAAGAAGACCCGGCGAATCCGATGTCGATGAAACTGCTCATCACGGCGTATCGCAAGACGGGCGCGGCGGACGATGCCGCGAGCTTGAGCAAGAAGCTGCAGGGATGGAAGGTACCCAGCGTGGAAGAGGCGCTGGCGGCAGCGGATAGCTCGGGAAGCGCTCTGGCGGCACAGAACTAGGGCGTGTTCCCCAAATCCTTTTCAACTCGGGAAGTAAATCCCTCAGGGGCTAAAGCCCGGTTTTTTCCAGGCCTGGACGGCACGGCTGAAGCCGTGCCCTTCCCAAAACCGATTTATGAAACACGCTCTAAATCTGTCCGCCTAATCTGTCCGCGCACTAAGAGCGCTGTCCGGTCGCCGAGGGATGGGCATTACTTAGGTCATCTTGGGTAAGGTCACGATTCGGGCGATGATGCTAGAGAACGTGTGGGCGTGTTTCCCCAGGGGATAACAACGGCATGAATATTGACGATCTGCTTCGGATAGCGACGGAACGGCGAGCCAGCGACTTGCATTTGAAGGTGGGAAACTATCCTCACCTGCGCATCGACGGCGAACTGGTGCCGTTGACCGACCAGGCGCGCATCAGCGCCGAGGACATGCTGAACATGGCGTTCAGCATGATGTCGGCGCGGCAGAAGCAGAAATTCAAAGAGACCACGGAAATCGATATGGCGTACGGCGTGGCCGGGCTGGGACGGTTCCGTGTGAACATTTTCCAGCAGCGCGGCAACGTGGGGCTGGTGCTCAGAGTCATTCCGACCAAGATTCGCGCGTTGGACGAATTGTTTCTGCCGAAAGTGGTCGAGCAGATTTGCGACATGCCGCGCGGGCTGATCCTGGTGACGGGAGTTACGGGTTCCGGTAAATCGACGACTTTGGCGGCGATGGTGGATCGGGTGAACTCGTCGCGCGCGGAACATATTGTCACCATTGAAGACCCCATCGAATTTCTGCATCGGGACAAAAAGGGATATGTGAACCAGCGCGAGGTGGGCGTAGACACGCCGTCGTTCGGAGCGGCGCTGCGCGCTTCTCTGCGTCAGGATCCGGACGTGATTCTGGTGGGCGAAATGCGCGACCTGGAAACGATTTCGACCGCGCTGCATGCGGCCGAAACCGGCCACATGGTGTTCTCGACACTGCACACGCTGGACGCGGTGGAAACCATTAACCGCGTGATTTCAATTTTTCCCCCGCCGGAGCAGAAGCAGATACGCATGCAGCTTGCGGCTGTGTTGCGGGCGATCGTCAGCCAACGACTGGTACGGCGCTGCGACGGCGACGGGCGCGTGCCAGCCGTGGAAGTGATGATCAACACGGCTTACATCCGTGAGTGCGTGCTGGTGCCGGAAAAGACTCGATCGATTCGCGACGCGATTTCGGCGGGCACGTCGCAGTATGGCATGCAGACTTTTGACCAGTCGCTGTGGGATCTATTCCAGGCGGGGCTGGTGAATTACGAGACCGCGGTCGAGAACGCTTCGAACGCCGACGACTTCAAACTGCGCATGGCGGGCATTGCATCGACGGCCGATATTTCGCGGCAGTCGATGCAGTCGGCGGGGTTTGGAGGACGGTAGTAGGACTTTTCATTGTGGGTTGTCTCCTTGGGTGGGCGCGTGCATAACGCGCCCTTTTTTCTTTGTTACAGGAAATGAAAACCGCAGAGGACGCAGGGGACGCGGAGTTGAATGGGGAACGCTACGGTCATCCGTCATCCCCCGAAACATGGACCTCCGCTTGCCCTTGGCTTCTTCCTTCATATCCTCCGCGTCCCCGGCGTCCTCGGCGATTTTCATTTGCTTTGTGGTTTGCGCGAGTTGCGCTATCGTTAGCCCATGGCGTTCGCGCGTCCCAAGAGAAGAAGCTATTCCGAAGATGAGCTCTACGAATATGCCGTCGGTGCGCTGTCGCGGCGCATGCGGACCGTGGCCGAATTGAAGCGGCTGATGCGGGCGCGGATTGAAGAGGCTGATTCGGAATATGGGCAGACGCTGGTGGAGTTGGTGATCCGGCGGCTGAAAGATCAGGGATATCTGAACGACTCGCAATATGCCGCGTATTACTCTTCGCTGCGCCGCGATAACCAGAAAGTCGGGCGGATGCGCGTGATCACCGAGTTGAAGACGCGGGGCGTGCATGGGTCGGTGATCGACAGGGCCGTGGAAACTGCGTATGAGGGTGTGAGCGACGAGAAGCAGGCGCGGGAATTTCTGCGCAAAAAGCGGCTGGTAAAACCGAAAGATCAGAAGCAGACGGCGCGCATTTTTCGACAGCTTGCGCGGGCGGGATTCGGGACGAAAACCATCTTCACGATTCTTAAGAAGTGGGATGTGGATGATGAGACGCTCACGGCGCTCGAAGGCGAAAGCGTATAGCAAACCCTTAACCACAGAGGACACAGAGGAACACAGGGGATTCCGAATTGCTCTGTGGTTCTCTGTGTCCTCTGTGGTTTGCGCTTTTGCGGCCTGCTGTGCGGACGGGATTTTCATTTAGAATTAATTCCTCATGCTGACCGGTTCTGAAATCCGCCGTAAATTTCTGGACTTCTTTGTGCTGAAGGGGCACAGGGAGGTGCATTCGTCGTCGCTCGTGCCGGCGAATGATCCGACGCTGCTGTTTACCAACGCGGGGATGAACCAGTTCAAGGACGTTTTTCTTGGTCTCGAGAAGCGCGACTACCGGCGGGCGACGACCTCGCAGAAGTGCGTTCGGGCGGGCGGCAAGCACAATGATCTGGAGAATGTGGGGTTCACCAACCGGCATCATACGTTTTTCGAGATGCTGGGGAATTTTTCCTTTGGCGATTACTTCAAGAAGGATGCCATCGCCTACGCGTGGGAGCTGATTACTTCGCCGGAGTGGTTTGGGATTGACCGGAACAAGCTTTACGTAACGATTTTCAACGGCGAAGGTGGCGTTCCGCGCGATGCTGAGGCTTACGACTTGTGGGCTGCGCAAGGTGTGCCGATGGAACGCATCTTTGAGCTGGGTGCGAAAGACAATTTCTGGCAGATGGGTGACACGGGGACGTGCGGGCCGTGCAGCGA
>JBEKWZ010000006.1:0-17865 GCA_049512555.1 Candidatus Sulfotelmatobacter sp.
AGAAAGCTTTCGCCACCACCGCTGCCTACGACTCCGCCATAGCGAACACGCTGGAGCGCATCAGCCCAGACAAAGTCGACCTGCAGGAAACCTCAGCCTTCCCCAACACTCTTCGTTTTCATTTCCACAAAACCCTCGACCTGCGTTACGGCGAGAATCCCCACCAGAAGGCCGCCATGTATTCCGACGGCTCCGGCGTGGGCGTGGCCAACGCCCGCCAACTCCAGGGCAAGGAACTCTCCTACAACAACATCGTCGACCTGCAAGCCGCCTGGGATCTCGCCCAGGAATTCAACGACCCCGCATTCAACACTCCAGTTGTCGCCATCATCAAACACACCAACCCCTGCGGTGCCGCCACCGGCAAGACTCTCACCGAAGCCTACAAGCGCGCCCTCGAATGCGATCCCGTTTCTGCCTTCGGCGGCGTGATCGGCGTGAATCGCTTCATCGACGCCGAAGCCGCCGAGGAAATGCACAAACTTTTTCTCGAAGTCATCGCCGCGCCAGGTTTTGACGAGGCCGCGAAACAAAAGTTCGCCACCAAGAAAAATCTCCGCCTGGTCGAAGTAATCGAAGCCCGCAGCGAACCATGGAGCCCCGGACGCCTCGTCCGGGGGGCGGACGAGGCGTCCGCCGCTCCACGAAACTGGGTGCTGAAAAATATTTCCGGCGGAATGCTCGTGCAAGACTCAGACATCCGCCCCCTGCAAGACGCGGATATAAGAGTCGTCACCAGCCGCGCCCCCACTCCCGAGGAAACCCGCGCCCTGCTCTTCGCTTGGAAAGTCTGCAAGCACGTGAAATCCAACGCCATCGTCTACGCCCGCGACGGCCAGACCGTCGGCGTCGGCGCCGGACAAATGTCCCGCGTCGACGCCGCCAAAATCGGCGCCATGAAAGCCCAACTCCCACTCAAAGGCACGGTTGCCGCCTCTGACGCCTTCTTCCCATTCCCCGACGGCGTGGAAGAAATCGCCCGCGCTGGTGCCACCGCCATTATTCAACCCGGCGGCTCGCAGCGCGATCCTGAAGTTATCGCCGCCGCCGACCGTCTCGGACTCGCCATGCTCTTCACCGGGGTCCGCCATTTCCGCCACTGAGCAAAACAAATTGCTGATTCTTTGACTGTTGATGGCTGATTGTAGAGATATGTGGCGGCCAGGCTGGGTTTTTCAATCAGCAATCAACAATCAGCAATCAACAATTCCCCACGGTCCCTGTACCTCTGGTTCGCCCACTTTACCGGCCCAAGAAGTGTTTTTTTCCATCCCGCCAGTCCTCGGGTTAGAATAAAGGCACCTTTCCCCCGGCGGCTTTGCATCCAAATGAGCTGAGGTTTCGGAAACGCGCGGGAGCGCACTCAGGTCCAGCATGAATAGAATTTTTCGCCCCATATTTGCCGTACTGTCCATTTCGATGACGATCGCGATCGCCGTGTCCGCGGCTGTCGGACAAACGACCCCGTCATCCCCTACAAACGCCGCTCCCGATGCCAAGCCGGCCCAGTCTTCTTCGAGCCAGTCCGCGTCGACCCAGTCCGCGCCGCGCAAAGTCGACAAGGCCGCCGCCTACTACCACTACACCCTCGCCCACATGTACGAGGAGATGGTCACCGCCTACGGCCGCAGCGATCTCGCCGCCAAGGCCACTGAGGAATACCGCATCGCCATCGATGCCGATCCCTCGTCGGAATTCCTGACCTCCGCCCTGGCTGAGCTCTACGTAAAAACCGGTCGGATCGCCGAGGCGGTCAAGGAAGCGCAAGACATCATCAAGCGCGATCCCAAGAACCTGGAAGCCCACAAGCTTCTCGGCCGCATCTACCTGCGTTCACTCGGCGACATGCCCGGCGGCTCCGGCTCCGACAACATTCTGAAGCTGGCCATCGACCAATACCAGGAGATCGTCAAACTCGATCCCGACAGCGTCGACGATCACCTACTGCTCGGCCGCCTCTATCGTCTGAACAACGATCTTCAGAAAGGCGAAGCTGAATTAAAGATCGCCATCAAACTCGATCCCAATTCCGAAGAGGCCGTCACCACGCTGGCCATGCTCTACACCGACGAGGGCGACACCGCGCACGCCTTAGAGGTGCTGCGCGCCATTCCCGACTCAGCCCGCTCCGCCAAGCTTTACTCCGCTCTGGGCGCGGCCTACGAGCAGCGCAAGGATTACAAAAACGCCATCGACGCTTTCCGCCACGCCGTCTTTCTCGACCGCGACAATCTCGACGCTATTCGCGGCCTGGCTGAAAACTTGTTGAACGACGGTCAACTCGACGCCGCCCTTGAACAATACAAAGTTATCGCCGACTCCAATCCCGAAGACGCGCAAACTTTCGTCCGCATGGCCGAAATTTATCGCCGCCAGGCCCAGTTTGATCTAGCGCTCGAAACCCTGAAACGCGCCGACACACTGGTTCCCGACACCATGGACGTGCCCTACAACATGGCCGCCGTTTACCAGGCACAGGGCCGCTATGATGACGCCATCAAAATCTTGCAGGATTTGCTGAAGCGCACCGAAAAGAGCGAAACCGGATCGAGCAGCGCCGACCGCAACAACCGCGCCATCTTCATCGAGCGCCTTGGCTCGGTCTATCGCGAGCAGGAAAACTACAGCGCCGCCGTCGAAACCTTCCGCAAAATGCTTCCCCTGGGCGACGAAAACACCCGCCAGGGCTATCAGGAAATTATCGACACCTATCGCGAAGCCAAGCAGTGGCCGCAAGCCACCGCCGCCGCCAAAGAAGCCGTTGCGAAGTTGCCTGACGATCGCGACCTGCGCATGGTGCTAGACGCGCAACTCGCCGACACCGGGGACGCGGACAAATCCATCGCCGACATCCGCTCTATGCTGAAGGGCGGCACCGACGATCGCGACGTCTATATCCGCCTCGCCATCATCTACACCCGCTCCAAGAAATGGAACGACGCCCTCGACGCTCTGGCCAAGGCCGAGCCACTGTCGACTAAGCCCGACGACAAGGGCTACGTCGAGTTCCTCCGCGGAGACCTCTACCAGCACCAGAAAATGTTTGACCAGGCCGAAACCGAGTTCCGGAAAGTCCTGGCCATAACCTCGCCCAGCGATCCGCAGACCGCCGCCACCTTGAATTATCTCGGCTACATGAATGCCGATCGCGGCGTGAAGCTCGAGGAATCTCTAAACTACGTCAAACAGGCTCTGACCCTGGACCCCAACAACGGCTCTTATCTCGACTCGCTCGGCTGGGTTTACTTCAAGCTCGGCAAATACGATCAGGCAGAAGAAAATCTGACCAAGGCCGAAGCACACATGAATTCCGACCCGACGGTGCAGGAGCATCTCGGCGACCTCTACCAGAAAACCGGCCGCCTGAAACTAGCCGCCGCCCACTGGGAGCGTTCCGTGCAGGAATGGAGCAAAACCGTTCCCGCCGAGCAAGACACCGAAGCCTACGCCAAAGTCCAACAAAAACTAGACGCCGCCAAAGTAAAGCTGGCCAAAGAAGAATCCGACAAGCACTAACGCGTTTTGAAAGGGCGCGGCTTTCAGCCGCGTCGTAATGTTTCACCAAAGGAATAGCGGCTTCAGCCGCTGAGGGATGCCAGCCACTCTGCTAAACTCCCTCCATGCTGGCCGCCTACGCGGTGCATGTCGAACACTCGCGCGGACGCCGCTTCCCCGAGCCCCAGCACGCCTACCGCAACGACTTCCAGCGTGACCGCGACCGCGTCATCCACGCCCGCGCCTTCCGCCGCCTAGAAGCCAAAACGCAAGTCTTCACCCGCCGCTACTCCGACCATTTCCGCAACCGCCTCACCCACACCCTCGAAGTCTCGCAAGTCTCCCGCACCATCGCCGGAGCCCTCGACCTCAACGTAGATCTCGCCGAAGCGCTAGCCCTAGTCCACGACATCGGCCACCCTCCCTTCGGCCACGCCGGAGAAAAAGCGCTCGACGCCGCCATGCGCGGGCACGGACTCTTCTTCGACCACAACCTGCATGCCCTGCGCATCGTAGAAGATTTCGAACAGCGCTACGCCGCCTTCCGCGGCCTGAACCTCACCTTCGAAGTTCGCGAAGGCATCATCAAACATTCGCACGACTACGATCCGAAGCAACACCCCGAACTCGCAGAATACCTTCTCGATCAGCGCCCGCCTCTCGAAGCCCAGCTCATCGACCTAACCGACGAAATCGCCTACAACACCGCCGACCTCGACGACGGCTACGAAGCCCATCTGCTCTCGCTCGAGCAGATCCGCGAAGGCATCCCAGCCTTCGCAAGCTTCTACCGCGAAGTCGAGCAGATCTATCCCGACGCGCCCAACAAGCTGAAATTCAACGAGACCCTGAAGCGCGTCCTCAACCGCTTCGTCGACGACCTCATCACCAACACACGCAAGCGCATCCAGCAAGCCGCGATCCGCACGTTAGACGACGTGCGCAACCACAGCGAACGCCTGGCCGCCTTCAGCCCCGCAGTCGAAGCCGAACGCAAACAAAGCAAAAATTTCCTCTACGAAAATCTCTATTTCAGCCCAGCCCTGACCGGAGAAAAAGACGACGCCGAGCGCGTAGTCGGCGAGCTCTTCACCTTCTGGATGGACCACCCCGAAGCCCTCCCGCACAACTATCGCGACCGGGTAGAGAAAAAACAAGATTCCCTCCCGCGCGTGATCTGCGACTACATCGCCGGCATGACCGACAACTTCATCTTCGAGCAATACGAAAAGCACTGTGGCGCTTGAGTAGCGAGGTCAAGCGATGCCGTCAAGCCATGTGGGGAAAAACTCTGTCCTTTCCAAAGCGCGACCCATTCTAACGTCGCGCACTTTGCGGCGTCAGAATGGGGATCACCGGCGCGGCTCTTCCAACTTCAACTGCCCTGGCACACCTCGGGGAATCTAAGCAGCCGCCGCATTCTCAGCGAAGGCTCGAACCCCCTTCGGCTGAGGACGCAGCAGCCAATACAATGCAACGACGTGCGTGATCATCAGGAGAGGTACGTAGATGATCGGGATCGCGTACGCAGCGCCGAACTGCCCCGGCACCTCAGGTATACCAAGCTGAACGGCATGGTAGTAATCGAGGATAAGGTCAACCACTCCCACGAGATTGAAGGCGACGACTAACAGCCAAAAGAGTGGACGTATCCTTACCGTGAGAAGCGCCAGAATGGCCAGGACCCCGGTTGCGAAATCCCAGTACGCGGCGAACGGGGCGAATCCAGCAGGCAGATTGCCGACGAAACCCGGCAGAATGAAGACCAGCCCGAAGAACCGGAAGCTGTGCAGGGTAGCGATGGCGCGTTGCGCTCCGACCTGGTCCATTGACTTGAGCCTGGGCAGCAGGTACGCGCGGAAGCAAAGCAGCCACGCGACATAACCTAGAATGAGCTGCAGATTGAAGATGATTTTCGGCGACATGTTTCCTCCTATCCAATTCGTGGGTTTAGTTAACCGGTTCACTTGCTGGTGTGGTCATCTCGCAAGAGCATGCTGGCCAGCATCAGCGGTCCGATCGGAATGGACTGCTGCAGTGGTACCCGCGGGTACCACTTATTCATAAGACGCGCAAACCTGAAGAAAGTTTCGAGACTTCACAACTTTATTTCCTATCGGCAAGTCCCGCACTCCCTGGTGGTACTATGCGGTACCTGCGTTGTCGAGGAGAGGAGGATCAAGATGGCGATATCAAAACGCCGCCAAGCAGACGGCGACGAAACTGTGGTGCGAAAGCGCATCCTTAACGCGGCCTTTGCGGCGTTCATGAGGAGCGGCTATGCAACGACCAGCACGCTTGAGATCGCGACGCGTGCGCGCGTTTCGAAGCGAGAGCTTTACCGGTTAGTCGGCAACAAGCAGGAAATGCTGATCGCCTGCATCAGCGATCGCGCCCAGCGACTGGAGGTACCCGCCGACCTGCCCGTGCCCGGCGATCGCGAGACCCTGGCGCGGGTGCTGGCTTCTTTCGGGACGATGCTCGTCCGCGAGGTAAGCCATCCCACGGTCATTGCCGTATTCCGACTGGCGATTGCCGAGGCGGTCCAGTCCCCCGAAGTGGCGCGTGCGCTCAACTCTGTAGGGCGCGAGGCAAGCCGCGCCGCCCTGCGTAAAATCATGGCCGGGGCCAACGCGTCTGGACTGCTTACGGGCCGTCCTGCCGAACTTGCGGAGCAATTCTTCGGGCTGCTGTGGCGCGATTTGATGGTCAGCCTGCTACTGGGCGTCGCCGAGCGACCGAACCCCGGTGAAATCGCGGGGCGTGCCCGCGACGCCACTGCTGCGTTCCTGCAACTTCATCCGCGACTGAAGGAAACGCGCCTGAATAGACGTCCGAGTGGTAACTAGTAGCACTTCATTTCTTGCAGCCTGAGATGAGGAGAGGTTGGAGGCGCCTTCACTTGCCCGCCACCTGCGCCACCACATCAAACAAAATCCGCGGTCCGCGTCTTACTTCCTCCACCCGAATCCGCTCATCGTTCCCGTGTTCGGTGTTCCCCTCTTCATCCGTCGCCGTATAAGGATTAAATCCGTACGCTACCATCCCCAGCGGCCGATAAATCTGGTTCTCCGTGTACCCGCTGGTGATGTGCGGCACTACCGGCGTCCCCGGAAAATATTTCCCTGACACTTCCCGGATGGTCGCGAACAGCGCATTATCCGTCCCCGAATAATTGGCCACGCGAAACTCGCCTTTCCACGGTTCCACCGTTACATTGGGATCATTCACCACCCGTCGCACCGCCTCCAGCACGGCCTTCGGATCGCCTCCCGGCAAAATCCGCACATCCAGATTCGCCCACGCCTCGGGAGGAATCACGTTCGTCTGCTCCGACCCGCCCATCATGGTGAGCGAAATCGTATCCCGCAAAAGAAAATTCAGCGACTCGTCTTTCTCCACTTCCTCCTGAAATTTCTTGTCCTGAATCGCCTTCTTGATGTTGCGATACTCCGCCGCCCGCTCCGCCGGTTCCGACGGAGCCATATCGCGCAAGAATTCATCCACCACCGGCAACACCCGAAACGGCGTCTGGTAAGCCAGAATCCGATTCAGCGCCCGGACCAGCCGGTTCGGCGCCGAATCCGGATTCGGCCGCGACCCGTGCCCCGGCCTGCCATGCGCCACCACATGCAGCCAGTACGTAGTTTTCTCGCCCACATCAATGCCGACGTACTTCACCTTGCCGTCTTCCAGCAGGTTCTCGCCGCCTTCGTTGATCAGAAACTCCGCATTTTCCAGCAAATCGCGCTGGTTCGCGATGAACCACTCGGTCCCAGTGTCGTCGACTTCTTCATCTGCCACCGCAAGAAAAATCACATCGCGATCCAGCGCGACTTTTTCGCGCTTCAGCATCACTATTACTACCAGCTGCGCCAGGCCTTCATCTTTCATATCCTGCGCGCCGCGTCCCCACAGGTAGCCGTCGCGAAGCTCCCCGCTGAATGGCGCAACCTTCCAGTGCGCCGCATCGCTGGTCACGACATCCATGTGGTTCAACAAAATAATAGGACGCTTCGCCGCGCTAGTCGTCGCAGCCGGCAGCCGCGCCCACAGATCCCCGCGGCCCGGCGCATACTCGAACACGCGATTCTCAATCCCTTCCGCATCGAGAATCTTCTTGTAGAACTCGACCGCCCGCATCTCATGCCCCGGAGGATTGGTCGTGTCAACCCGCAAGTACTCCTGCATCCATGTGACCGCCACATCGGAATACTGCTGCAGCCGATCCACCGGAATCTTCGACGACGGCAGCCCGGAATCCTCTCCCCAACCCCAGGCAGAGACGAGGACCCCCGCAACGATGACCACCCAGGTCAAACGCCTTCGATCTTTTCCTATTCGATCTTTTCCCAAAAGTCCTCCCCGATGCCGCCGGCTCGTTTCCACGCAGTTTTTATATCAGGTTTCCCAAATTTACCCTGCGCATGCGCAGCCAGCCTATCTTTCCCGCCACCACGGTACTATAATCTCTATAGATATCAAGCACTTAGCTCTTTTGCCAGAGCTCCTGATTTGGCATCCCACATGTAATAGCAAAGGGTGAAGATAGGCGCCACCGCAGTTGGGCGCCGAGAGTTCAAGGCCAGGAATAACTCGATCCCGGCTGAATGCCCGGAACTGGCCCGGCAAAATCCTCTGGCCGTCTTTAGTCTTCAGGACAGCTGTTTCAGGGGAACCAGTTCACAGGACGCAATCGAATTTTACGCACGCTTAGGCGTGCCCGGGGGAGCAATCAACCCCTAACTTGGAGGAAGTCATCATGAAAAACCGCCTGCTTTTCGCCCTGCCCTTGGCTGCCGTGCTCGCTTTCCCGGCCCTTGCGCAGACCACCACTTCGACCACCGATCAGAGCGCGCCAGCCGCGACCGCCGCACCGGCGACCTCGACCGACGCCGCCACCGGCAAAGCGCCTCTCGCGCCCCCGTCCCGCGAAGGCTTCTGGGGACATCTGAATCCTTTCGCCCGCAAGAGCTACGTTCGCCGCCAAACTGAGCCCATCCGCGACCGCGTCAACGAACTGGATGAGCTGACCTCCGGCAACACCAAGGCGATCAAAGACACCGACGCCCGCGCTCAGGCTGGCATTAAGCTTGCCTCGGACAAGGCCGATGCCGCCGATCAGCACGCTGTCGACGCCGGCAACAAGGCCACCATGGCGCAGCAGACCGCCCAGCAGGCCACCACCCGCGTCCAGACCGTTGAGACCGTGGTCACCAACATCGACCAGTACAAGGCCCAGAACCAGGCCGAGATCCTGTTCCGTCCCGGCCAGACCGCGCTGAGCAAGACCGCGAAAGATGCCATCGACACCATGGCCGATAGCGTCAAGGGTCAGCACGGCTACATCATCGAAGTACAGGGTTTCTCCGCCGGCAGGGGCCAGGTTGCCATTACCAGCTCGCAGAAGATGGCCGAGTCGGTGGTCCGCTACCTCGTGCTTCAGCATGAGATTCCCGTCTACCGCATCTACCTCGTTGGCATGGGCAACGCCCCCACCGCCGATGAAGCCACCAAGACCAAGCGCATGAGCGGAGGCCGCGTCGAAATCAGCCTCCTCAAGAACGACCTGGAACAGCTCTCCGCCAACACCGGAGCCCCAGTCGCCAGCGCCGATCAACCGCAGCAGCCGAAATAGGGTTGTCGTGGAAGAGCGGCCCTTCAGGGCCGCGTTAGAAGCATTCAATCTGCCGGGCTTTAGCCCCTGTGGTTATCGCCGACAGAAAAGCTGGGGACCACGGGCGCCTCGCCCATAAGTCCCTCCCCCAGAAAGAGCCCCTCGCGCAAGCGAGGGGCTTTTTCGCACTCCGGGTCTATACTGCTTCCATCTCGGAGTGATCCCCTAACCGCGAATGGATCTCTATCACTGGTTTCCACCCGACGCCGTCAAGATCGTCCTGGTTCTCTTTCTATCGTTCCTGATCGGACTCGAACGCGAGGAGCATAAAACCGCTGCTGGTTCCTACTCCTTCGGAGGAGTCCGCACCTTCCCCTTGATTGGATTCATCGGCTACGCCATCGCCCTTCTTTCCGGCGCTCAGCTACTCCCCGTGACCTTAGGATTTCTCGTGGTTGGCGGATTCCTGCTGCTCTCCTACTGGCACAAACTCTCGTGCAGTGAGGCCGCCGGCGTCACCTCCGAAATGTCGGGCCTCACTACCTACCTCGTCGGAGCCCTCGTCTACTACGACCACCTGTGGATTGCCACCGCGCTTAGTGTGGCCAGCCTCTTGCTTCTGGAATTAAAAACAGGTCTCGAAGCACTCGCCCACCGCACCGCGCCGCAAGAGATTCTCACCTTCGCCAAGTTTCTGCTTCTTACGGCAGTCATTCTCCCCATGCTGCCCCATCAGGAGTTTGGCCGCTTTCACATCAACCCGTTCAAGACCTGGCTGGTGGTGGTCGCGGTCAGCACCATCTCTTATGGCAGTTACGTGCTGCAGAAACTCACCAAAGAACGGGGCGGGGTCCTGCTCGCCGCCCTCCTCGGCGGCGCCTACTCTTCCACCGTCGCCACGGTAGCCATGTCCCGTCGCGCCGCACGCGAAAGTCGTCCGCATCTGTTCTCGGGCAGCATCCTGATCGCCTCCGGCGTGATGTATGTGCGGCTGGTCGCTCTGCTGGCTCTGTTCAATCACCCCCTCGCCTCGATCCTGGCCCCGGCATTTCTGGTTCTGGCCGGCGTCGCCATTGCCGCCGGATGGTTCTGGTCCCGCAGGCCGGACGCCCTGGCTTCCGACATTAAGCGCGAGTTCGAGCCCAGCAATCCGCTCGAACTCGGAGCCGCGTTTTTATTCGCCGCTTTCTTTGTGGCCATGCTGGTCGCCACCCAACTGGCCGTCACCTACCTCGGCCACGCCGGCGTCAACATCCTCGCCGCCGTCATGGGAGTCACCGACGTCGATCCCTTCATCATGGGGATGACCCAGGCCGCAGGCACACTCACTCCCCTGAAAGTCGCCGCCGGCGCCGTGCTGATTGCCGCCGCCAGCAACAACCTGGTGAAAGGCATCTACTCGTTCAGCCTGGCCGACCGGAAGACCGGCATTCAAAGCCTCTCCCTCCTTATCGCGCTCGCCGCAGCCGGCCTGCTCCCGCTGCTCTGGCTCTGAACGACCCCAAGGCACGTGGCGCGGGTGCCCGCATATTTTTTTAGTCGATTCGATAAATTCCTTTGCATTCTTTTACCGTAGCCATTTGAGCAGGTGAGTGCGCGGACTGATGGGTTGCTCGATTTCTTTGCTGGAATCCTGGCTCACATTGTTCGAAGCTGCCTGCTCCAACAAACTTACCTTGCATCCGCCGCTAACTTTGCGGTACAAGACGGCAAGGCGGAATATGAACCTGCGGCATATTTCTCTCGCAACTCTGCTGATTTCTCTTTCGCTCGCCGCTCCTACCGCCGCCCTTCGCGCTCAGGCAACCACTCCAATCGATCATCCGGTAGCCGACCCGGAGAAACCAGCCGCCACGCCCCCAGAGAAGCCCGCAGAGAGCGCCCTACAACCCGGCGCCAAACCTGACTATTCGAAGGAGGCTTTCGTCACCGAGCGCCTGCAGGAGCGCTACCGCTTTGAGAACGATGGCACGGGACGCAAAGTCGCCACGCTTCGGATTCATGTCTTGAGCGAAGCCGGCGTGCAGGGATTCGGTCAGTTGCGCTTCGGCTACAACTCAGCCAACGACCGCATGGAGATTGGATACGTCCGTGTCACCAAGTCTGATGGAACCGTGGTGACCGCCGGGCCGGACGCCGTTCAGGATCTGAGCAGCGCAGTGCAGCAGATCGCGCCAGTGTACACAGACTACCGCGAGAAGCACGTCACCGTCCCGGGGCTCCGTCCTGGCGACACGCTGGAATGCGAAGTCACAACCATCTTTCATACCGCGCTGGCGCCGGGACAGTTTTGGACCCAACATGACTTTAATCGGTCGAGCATTGTCCTGGACGAGGAACTGGAAATCGACATCCCAGCTTCACGCACGGTTAAGGTGAAGACCAAGCCTGGCTTCGACGCCAAAATCAGCGAAGAAAATGGCCGGCGTATCTACCATTGGTCAAGTTCACACCTGGTCCACGAGGACAACACCAAGACCCCGGATAAGAGCGGCACGAAGAAAAAAAACAGGAAGACGGAAGAAGCTTCCGACGTGCAGATGACCACCTTCGCCAGTTGGGAGGAGGTCGGTCACTGGTACGCAGGACTTGAAAAAGATCGGCGAACTCCATCGAAGGAAGTGCGGGCCAAGGCAGAAGCCCTGACCAAAGGATTGAATTCAGATCTGGAGAAAACCGAAGCACTCTACGATTTCGTTGCACAAAACTTCCGCTACGTGAGCCTGTCTCTCGGCCTGGCGCGCTACCAACCCCAGGCCGCCGCCGATGTGCTCCACAACCAATACGGCGACTGCAAGGATAAAAACACACTCCTGGCTGCGTTGCTCGAAGCCGAGGGCCTCCATTCTTCCAGTGTGCTCATCAACTCCTTCCGCAAGCTCGACCCCGATGTGCCTTCGCCTTCGCAATTCAATCACGTCGTCACCATGCTGCCGTTGGGCAAGGAAGAAATATGGATGGACACGACTACTGAAGTCGCGCCTTTCCGGCTTCTGGCATTTTCGTTGCGCAAGAAGCAAGCCCTGGTCGTGACCCCGAACGCAGTTCCACATCTCGAGGAAACTCCGGCGGACCCGCCCATGCCAGACAAAGAACTGGAAGAGATCGCCGGCAAGGTGGATGAAACCGGCCACCTGGATGGAACCGTTACCTTCACTATGCGTGGCGATTCTGAAGTCACGCTGCGCAACGTCTTTCGGCACACAGCAGCAGCGCAATGGCAGAAAAGCATCGAGGTCGTCAACAAGGGACTGGGTGGAGATGTGAGCAACGTGAAAGTCAGTGACCCGGTCGCCACCCGGGAACCTTTCACTTTCTCGTATCAGGTGAGCAAAGCGAACTTTGTCGATTGGTCGAAGAAGAAACTTCAGTTGAAGCTGCCTCTGAGTTATTGGAGTCCCGCTTCCGTCAGCGCGGATGTCGGCGAGGAAGACGAAGATGACCCGTCGAATACGGAGAATTTCAAACTGGGCGCTCCGAATGAACACACCTACCGCCTCAAGCTGGAACTCGCCCCTAGATTCCACGCCGACGCTCCGCTTCCCGTCGCTCTGGATCGGGACTACGCCGCCTACCAATCGACGTATGCAGTCTCCGGCTCCACATTTACGGCGGAACGTAAGCTCACCATGCGCCTGGCCGAATTGCCGCCCGCCCGCGCCGACGATTACCGCGCCTTCCGGCGTAGCGTGTTGGCCGACGAGGCCCAGTCTCTTGCCATCGAAAGCAGCGTGGCCGACACGCACTTTGCTCCCACCAACATGAAAACGTCGGATTTAATCCGCAGCGGCAACGAAGCGCGCCGCAACGGCAACTACGGATTGGCGGTTGAACTGCTGAATCGAGCCGTTGAAGCCGATCCCAAGAACAGGACCGCCTGGAACGACCTTGGGTTGGTCTATTTCGACGACCAGCAGGAAAAGCTGGCCATCAACGCCTTTCAGGAGCAGATCGCGGTCAATCCTTTCGACGAAAGCGCCTACAACAATTTGGGACGCGTCTACATGCGCGAGCGCAAGTACGACGAAGCGGACAAGTGGTTTCGAAAACAGATCGACGTCAATCCCCTAGACAAGTACGCTCACGCCAATCTGGGGCTCTCCCTTATGGAGCAGCACAAATATGAAGATGCCGTGCCGGAACTGGAGAAGGCCGCAGCTGTCCGCCCCGATAACGCACACCCACAGGTGAACCTTGGCACGGCTTACCTGAATCTCGGCCAGGACGAGAAGGCGATGGCCGCCTTCGATAAAGCCGTCACGATTTCCGCAACTCCCGCGATCTGGAACAGCATCGCCTATCAGCTGTCACTCAAGAAGGCGCATCTTGACCGGGCCCGCAGCTACGCGGAATCGGCCGTTTCGGCCACGGCCGCAGCCCTGCGGAATGTATCGCTCGATCAGGTCAATCGGCGGGACCCTGCTCTCACATCATCATTAGCCACTTACTGGGATACGCTGGGGTGGGTTGGTTTCGCTGATGGACAACTCGATGTTGCCGAACGTTACGTCTCGGCAGCGTGGCAACTGTCAGGAAGCGCGGACACCGCTGACCACCTGGGACAGATTTACGAGAAGCGCGGCAAGAAAGAAGACGCCGTCCGCCTCTACGCACTGGCGATGAACGCACGCCGTCCTGAACCTGAGACCCGGACCCGGCTCGCTGCTCTGATCGGCGGAGACGACAAAGTCGAAGCCATGGTCGCCAAACATCGCGACGACCAGCAGCACGAACGGACTCTACAGTTGCCGAATGCCGCCAAACTCGATGGCAGAGCGGAGTTTTTTGTTCTGCTGGCCCCCGGCCAGGCTTCGGCAGTGGCTATCGAGGGCGCCGCCTTCCTGGAAGGCGACGAGAAGTTGAAGACCTTCACCGAAGTTCTGCGCAGCGCCAGTTTTTCGCAGAAGCTCCCCGACGAAACTCCCGTTAAGATTCTCCGGCGGGGAACTCTCTCCTGCAAATCGGACGGCGGCTGCGTTTTTCTGCTGGCCCTGCCCGATGACGTAAAGTCCGCCGACTGAGCGTTGGCCATGTGGGGTCTCGCCAATCGCGAGGCGATTTTTCTTTCGCCCGTTTGACCCTCCCGCCCCGCCTGACTAGAATTTCGTCACAACACTTGTGGGGTCTTTCATGAAGCGTTTTGCGTGGTTGTTGCTCTTCTCCTTCATCTTTACTTTCTCCGCCTTCGCCGTCGACGACGAAAAAGATCATCATCACCACGAAGATCTCACCGAGACGCAGCTCGGCACCGTCCATTTCCCCATCTCCTGCGGGGCATCGGTCGAAAAACCTTTCGCGCGCGGAGTCGCTCTGCTTCACTCCTTCTGGTACGAAGAAGCCGAAAAGGAATTCATCGACATCGCGAAAGACGATCCCCACTGCGCCATGGCTCACTGGGGCATCGCCATGAGCATCTGGCATCAACTCTGGAACGAGCCCGACGAGAAGGTGATCGCGCGTGGCCTCGGTGAGGCCCGAGTAGCGGAGAGGCTGACGATGTTAGGCAGTCCCAAGCTACGCGAACAACTCTACGCGGCTGCCATCTTTGCGTTTTACAGTAACTCCGACAAACTAGACCACGCCGCGCGCGCCCAAGCCTATTCCGTTGCGATGAAGAAGGTTTACGAGTCCTATCCCGACGATCACGAGGCCGCAGTGTTCTACGCGCTCTCACTGCTCGCCTCCGAGCCCCACAACGACGCGACCTTCGCCAACCGCAAAGCCGCCGCCGCGATCCTCGAGAAACTATTCGCCGCGGACCCCGATCATCCCGGAGTCGCCCACTACCTCATCCACGCCTACGATAAGCCGCAACTCGCCGAGCTTGGCATTCCCGCCGCCCGCCGCTATGCCCAGGTCGCGCCCGCTGCGCCTCACGCTTTGCACATGCCTTCGCACATCTTCGCCCGCGTCGGCCTCTGGCAAGATGACATCAAGTCCAACCTCGCCTCCGTCGCCGCCACCCGCAAAACCGCCGCCATGGGAATGGGCGGAGAAGGCCACCAATTTCACGCCATGGATTTTCTCTTCTACGCCTACATGCAGAGCGGTCGCGAAGCCGATGCCCGCGCGCTGATGGACGAAGTCAACAAGATGCCCGAAATGCATGACATGTACGGCGTGGGCTTTGACCCGCACCTGGCCGCCGAAGCGACCTTTGCCGCCCTGTATCCGCTCGAGATGCGCGATTGGGCAACCGCTGCGGCTCTGACTCCCATGGACATTCCCGGCACGGCCAACGATTCCTTCGGCTATTGGGCTAAGGCCATCGGCTCGGCTCATCTTCATCAGACCGACGAAGTCCGCAAAGACGTCGCCGCGATCACAGCCATCCATCAGAAATTTGTAGACCAGAAGAAAACGTTCTTTGCCGAGGGGACCGAGAGCGATATGAAGCAAGCCCAGGCCTGGCTGGCTTTCTCCGAGGGCAACTACGACGACGCCGTCGCCATTTTGCGTCCGCTGGCTGAAAAGGAAGAAACGCTCGGGGACGAACCGCAAGGCATCCCCAGCCGTGAGATGATTGCCGAAATTCTGCTCGAGGCCAAACGCCCGCAGCAGGCTTTGGTCGAATACCAGGCGGATCTGAAGTTCAGCCCCAACCGCTTTAACGGCCTCTCCGGCGCCGCCCGCGCCGCCGAAGAGGCCAGCAAACCAACCGAAGCGAACGAGTACTATGCCACGCTCGTGAAAGTCTGCGACGGCGGAAGTTCCTCGCGCCCCGAACTGACTCGCGCGAGGAACTTGCTGGCTAAGAAATAAATCAAAGCTATCTCGTAAATCCGACCCGAGAAGAGATTGGGAAGGGCACGGCTTCAGCCGTGCCGCTCACAGTCGAAAAATGCCGAGGGATTTAGCCCCTGAGGTCTGCCGGTTGCATCCCTCGCCGGACATTTTTTGTTTGCCAGATATTCAGACGTCGGCCGCTACTTCTTCGGCTGCGCCGACGGCGGCAAGACTCCGTTAAGCCGCAGATACATCGCGGCCGCTGCATAGTGATCGGACCATCCGCCCGACAGAATCAGAGCCACCATGGCCCGCGGTACCTGCCGCCCGCCAAAGATTTCAACGCTGTCGCCCAGTTTCGAGTCATCCATTTTGCTGAGGGCATCGCTGCAGAAGCTGTACGAAGCTTTCACCGCGGCCACCAGCTGATCTCTGCTATCGGTCTCTTTCGATTCCGCAACCGTAGGCGCCGGAACATCTGCCGCCTTGGCGCAGAGTCCATTATTGAATCCGACGATGTGCACGGCCAGGTGCGCAAAGCTCATCTGGTCGGGCGTAGGCTTGTAGCTGAACTTGTCGGCGGGCATCGCCTCAATCGCGCCCACAGTGTTGTTCTGCGAACGCTGCAGCAACGCACGCAGCGATGTGGCGACCGGATCTTTGGTTGGAGCCGTCGATCCCTGCGCCGACCCGGCTGCGGCCGGAGTCTTTGCAGCTGGAGTCGGGCCTTGGGCAAAAGCGAGAGTGCTACAGACGAAGAAACAAGCGGCAACAACAAGGTTGCGTTTCACGGGAACCCTCCTGAGATTTTAAGGATATGCCGGTAACAGGTCATTCGATTATGCCGGAGTGGGAACGATACAAAAGAACGTACACGAGGAACGAGGAACGATACAAAACACCCCACGACAAAATGGTCTCCCCGTGAACTTCTGTGCCCTCTGTGGTAAACGGGTTTCCTCGTGACACAATGGTCGGCAATGTCTTCCGAGCCCTCCATCCCAGATTTTCTTTACGGCACAGCCTGGAAGGAAGACCGCACCGCCGCCCTGACCGAACTCGCCTTGCGTGCCGGTTTCCGCGGCATCGACACCGCCAACCAGCGCCGCCACTACCACGAAGCCGGAGTCGGCGAAGGCCTGGCCGCCGCCTATCGCGCCGGCATCGCAACCCGCACCGATTTATTTCTGCAAACCAAATTCACCTACCAGCGCGGTCAGGACCACCGTCTGCCCTACGATCCCTCCGCCAGCCTTGCCGAGCAGGTCGCCCAGTCTCTAGCCAGTTCACTCGCGCATCTGGCCACCGATCGCGTCGACAGCTTCGTGCTGCACGGACCTTCTTCCGGATATGACTGGACCGATGCAGATGCCGAAGTCTGGGAAGCAATGCGGAAGCAGCGTGACGCCGGCCGCACCCGCCTGTTAGGCGTAAGCAATGTTTCGCTGCCACATCTCGAACAAATGGAGTCCGCTCATTCGGAACTCCCCGCCTTCGTCCAGAACCGCTGCTTCGCCCGCCTGGGATGGGATCGCGAGGTGCGATCCTTCTGCCGCGAACGCAAGATCACCTATCAGGGATTCTCCCTGCTCACCGCCAATCCTGAAGTCGTGCAACATCTCCCGCTCGTCGCGCTCGCTAGAGAGATGAATGCAACTCCCGCGCAGCTGGTATTCAGCTTCGCGCACGCCGTCGGGATCCTGCCGATCACCGGCACTTCCAACGCCGGCCACATGAAGGAAGATCGAGCCAGCCTCAACCTGACCCTTCCGCCAGAGCTAGTGCAAGCGATGGAATCCATGGCCGGCTGATCCCGGCAAACCGGCAATTCGTTTCCTCGACGAGCTCTCGCTTACAGGGATCCCAGCGCCGAAGTCCCGAGCTTATAGAGCAGATACCAAACCGCGACGATGGTGATGGCCGTCGACCGTTTCACCTTGCTGGTGCACGCAAAGCCGATGCCGAGGAGCACGATCGTCCAAATGCTGACCAGGTCCAGCGACGACGCCATTCCGCGCACGAACTTG
>JBEKWZ010000007.1:0-17236 GCA_049512555.1 Candidatus Sulfotelmatobacter sp.
CCAGAAGTGACTGATTTCCTGGGAAAGCTCTAGGACCTCAGGGGCTAAAGCCCTCACGGAAAGAAAAGCCTCATCGCAGCGCTGAAAGCGCTGCGCCACCCAAAGGCCTCACCACCAAAGGCCCTGCCCAAAAGCTACCGCACCTTACCGTCTTTCCCAAATGAAACCACGACCACGAAGTTGAGCACGGGCTTGCCTTGTACCAGCAGCGGCTGATATCGCCATTGTCTTACGGCGGTGGTTGCGGCTTCGGCGAGCAACGGGTTTCCATCGATCACGTTGATGCCATCGACCGTGCCGTCTTCCTTGAGAGTGACATCCAGCACCACATCCCCGTGCACATGCTGGCTCGCGGCCGCGGGAGGATAGAGGGGCGCAACTTTGGAAATGAGTTCGGGAACCTCCCGCTTTTTTGGCGGGATCAGGATCGACGTTCCATTCGGAATGAATCCCGGCTTCTCGACGACCTTGCGGTTGGCTTCGAAAATTTGCACCCACAGCTTGGAGTCGCCATAAACTTGTTTGGCGATTCCCTGAAACGTGTTGTGGTCTACGGCATCGCCAACGTTGTAGTAAAAGGGCTTTTCCCTTGCAGTAAGTTTCTCGACCTTAAGCGGCCCGGCGGCGTATTCGCAGCATCCGTAATTGCCGACCTGTAGTTTGATATCGGCATGCCCACGCTCGCCCTGCTTCAGCACGATTCCGGTCACCAAAGTGGTTTTGAATCCGGCGGCCTCTGCCTTGACGGTATAGCGTCCGCTGGGCAGATCGTTGGCCGCGTACTGCCCGGCCTGGTTGGGCTTCAGGGTGCGCGCCGCGCCGGTGTCGAGGTTTGCGATGGTGATGGTCACCTGCGTCACGACTGCTCCCGTGGAATCAGTGACGGTGCCCGATAGCGAAGACAGATTGTCTTGCGGCGTCTGGGTTTTCAGCGGCGGTGGAGCCATTTCACTGACTCCGTTTTGACATCCGGCAGTCGCGGGTATACCGATGGCGAGCACCGCGACGGCGAATTGCCGGGCCAACCTGACACGCGCTCCGCCGGTCGCATGAACGTTCGCAAGGAATGTCGGCGCTTCGCCGGTGAGGGGAAACGCTTCCAGTTCGCTCCGCAAATTCGATCCCGCGGAGAGCAGTTGCAGGCGGGTTACAGATTCGCGTTCTCTGAGGTCGTCGATTGTGTGCTGAAACCCGGCGTCACTGCGCCCCGCCGCGGAGGCACTGAACTCGATCACTTCCTCAAGCAATCCGGTGGCGTCGAGGTTCACTGATCGCAACCAACTGCCGACCCGCTCGCAGAGTTCCGTTGCCCCGCGCTTACGGTTGAAACGCTTCAGCACAGCAGCGAGGTGGTCGAGTCCGATGGAACTCTGCATGAGGCTGCCGCCGCTCCAACATCTGGTTTCAAATAGAGCGAGCGAGGTCTTGCAGGCAAGAGCCGCAACCGGATCGGACAAGCTGTATTCCCGGGCCAGATAGTCGCCGCGCGCGCGTCCCAGCGCGATCATTCGTTTCTCCAGCGGAGTGCCGGCATAAATTTCGGCGCGGCAGAAATTCAGAGGATTCCCTGAAAAACGCCGCATGAAAGCCACGTCTGAGCGTAACGTGTCGAGCGTGGCATCGGGATGAAAGATCATCAGCGTAAATTGCGCCGAAATGTCCAGGTCGGAACAAGTTTCGAGTGCGCGCTCGGAATCTTCCACGGTCTGGACGCGCTCCAGGTCAGAGAGACCGCTCGAACTGGCGGACTCGACGCCGAGAAAAACACGGATCAGGCCAAGGTCTTTCAACCGCCGAAACACTCTCCGATTGACCTCGGCGGGCCGGCACTTGATGACCAGAGCAATGTCTTTTACGCCTCGTTGGTACAGGGCTTTCTCTAAGGCTGACAGGCGGGCATGATTGAGGGACTCCGACGGGACCAGAAAATTATCGTCATGAAAAACGAATTGGCGAGTTCCTCTCTGGCGATAGAGAGCGGCCATCTCGTCGGCAATTCCCTCCACATTGCGCCGGCGAAAACGTTTGCCGGGAGCCAGTTGATGGAGCGTCGTAATGCAGCAGTACGCACAGCTTCCATAGCAACCGCGACTTCCCATCATGTAACTGGTGGGCACGCCGGCAAGCACGTGAACCGGGCCGCGACGGTCGGGGAACGGCAGGGCATCGAGGTCATCGGAGGTGCGGCGCGGAGTGGTGAAGCGAATCTGCGCTCCGTCACGATAGGCGATGCCGGAGATTTGCGGCAGACGTCCTTCCGGGTGCGGCATGGCGTTCGCGATCTCGACCAGCGTGTGTTCTCCTTCGTGAATCACGATGATGTCGATTTCTGGATGATGCGCCAGCAGCGCTTCAGCGGCGCAGGAAGCATAGTGGCCGCCAGCGACAATGAGTTGCCTCGGATCGGACGACTTCAGCCATTGCGCCAGACGGAGAAATTCCTGCGCGCGGGATTGGAAACACATGGAGAGGGCGACGATTTCGGCGTCGCGGGCCGCATCGACAACGGACGTTGTGTCCGCTGCGGAATTGAAAGGAGCAAGGGTTGTTTCGTGTCCAGCGGCGAGCAGAGATGACGACAGATATCGGATGGAAAGGTTCTCTTCGAAGTCCGGTCCTGCTAGTAGGATTTTCATTTACCCTCCCTGCCTGAGTCTTCGCAATATCGAGGCCTTCTTCATACCTTGGTGCGTGGGGGGCGGGGCGTCAGTGATTGGCATCACACTTGAGGGTGCTTGGTTGGAGGGAGGCCGGAAAACTACAGGCTTACAACTTCACGCGGCGTAGACGCAGCGCGTTGGTGATGACGCTCACGCTGCTGAAGCTCATGGCGGCGGCGGCGAAGATGGGGCTGAGCAGGATGCCGAAGAAGGGATAAAGAGCGCCCGCGGCGATGGGCACTCCGATGGCGTTGTAGATGAAAGCGAAGAAAAGATTTTCGCGGATGTTGCGCATCGTGGCCCGGCTCAGCTTGCGGGCGCGCAGAATACCCGTGAGATCGCCTTTGACCAGCGTGACGCCGCCGCTCTCCATGGCCACGTCGGTGCCGGTGCCCATGGCGATGCCGACGTCGGCTTGCGCGAGTGCGGGCGCGTCGTTGACGCCGTCGCCGGCCATGGCGACGACTCTGCCCTGCTGTTGCAGTTTGCGGATGACTTCGAGCTTGCCTTCGGGCAGGACTTCGGCTTCGAATTCGGTAATGCCCAGCGACTGAGCGATTGATGCGGCGACGGTGCGATTGTCCCCGGTCAGCATCACGATGCGAAGACCTTCCGCCTTGAGGCCACGCACGGCTTCGGACGTTGAACTCTTTATTGGATCGGCCACCGTAAGAGTTCCGGCGTAGCGCCCGTCGATGGCCACGCTGATGTTGGTACCCTGAGGCGCTTTTGCCTGCAGAACGGAGTCGGACGTGCTGGCGAGACCTCCGGCATCCACCATCAAGGCCGCATTGCCGACGGCAACATGTTTCCCGTCGACGAGACCTTGAATTCCCTTCCCTGGCACATTGGTGAAGTCAGTCGGCTGCGAGAGCTGCAGATTCTTTTCGAGCGCGGCCTGCACGATGGCTGCGCCGAACGGATGTTCGCTGGCGCGCTCAAGACTGGCGGCGAGGCGCAGAAGTTCTTGTGCGTCACCTGGCGTTTGTGGTGAAGAACCAACGGCGGAAGATCCCACGAGCTTCGGCTTGCCCTCGGTGAGCGTGCCGGTTTTGTCGACGACCAGGGTGTCGACTTTTTCGAGCGACTCGAGAGCTTCGGCGTTTCTGATCAGGACCCCGGCGCTGGCGCCGCGGCCGGTGCCGACCATGATCGCCATGGGAGTGGCCAGCCCCAGGGCGCACGGGCAGGCGATGATGAGCACCGCAACCGCATTCACCAGTGCATGCGCCAGACGAGGCTGCGGACCGATCACGAACCACGCGACAAACGTGATCACGGCGACGGCCACAACCGCAGGCACGAACCAGGCGGCGACGCGGTCGGCAAGGCGTTGAATGGGAGCGCGGCTGCGCTGCGCCTGCCCGACCATCTGCACGATTCGCGCCAGCAAGGTTTCGGAGCCGACGCGCTCGGCGCGCATAATGAACGATCCGGTCGAGTTGATGGTCGCTCCGATCACTTGGCTGCCGGCAGATTTTTCTACGGGAACAGACTCGCCGGTGATCATCGACTCGTCAACTGAACTGCGGCCTTCGAGCACGATGCCATCGACGGGAATGCTTTCGCCGGGACGCACGCGCAGCCGGTCTCCCACTTTCACCTGTTCCAGAGGGACGTCTCTTTCGGTGACCTCGCTGGCTTTCCCCGCACTCTCGCCACCTTTTTCGTTCACTTCGCCGCCGGTGATGAGTCGCGCGGTTTTCGGGCTGAGATGCAGGAGCGCGCGAATGGCCGCGCTGGTTTGACTGCGGGCGCGCAGTTCCATCACCTGGCCGAGCAAAACGAGCGTGGTAATGGCGGCGGCCGCTTCAAAGTAAACGTCGGGATATCCACTCATATCGCGCATCGTCGCCGGGAAAATTCCCGGCGCGATGATCGCGATTACGCTGTAGGTGTAGGCCACGCCGGCGCCCAGTCCGATCAGCGTGAACATGTTCGGGCTGCGGTTTACCAGCGAAGTCCAGAAACGCTGGAAGAATGGCAGGCCGCACCAGAGGACTACGGGCGTGGCGAGCACGAATTCCAGCCACGGCAGAATCATGCTCCACGGCTTGAATGAGGCTCGATCATTGTCAACGATGAAGAGTCCGTGCATGAACGCCCGCGGCCAGAGCATGCTGCCCATCGCCATCGCGAGCAGTGGCGCGGTAAGCGCCACGCCGACCCAGAAGCGCCGCGTCATGTCGACCAGCTCGGGATTCTCTCCGGTGTCGGCGGTGACCGTGCGGGGTTCCAGCGTCATGCCGCAGATCGGGCACGATCCGGGCGCGTCACGCACGATTTCAGGATGCATGGGGCAGGTGTATTGAGTGCGCGTGGCCGCAATCGGCATTTCAGGTTCGAGGGCCATGCCGCAGGAAGGACACGCCCCCGGCTTCGATTCGTGAACTTCGGGACACATGGGACAAACGTAGGTTGGAGGCGCGGGGCCAGGCCCAAGGTCCCTCGACTGCGCCTTCGTTCCGCTATCGCGAATCGAAGCCTCCGCTCGGGATGACAAGTCAGGGGAGGCGGCTTGCGCCGGTTTCGTCGCGGCATGCGTTCCGGGCATTCCCAGCATCACCAAGGGCGACGACTTTGGAGCGGGCGGTTTTACATCTCCCGCATTCAAATATCCTTGCGGATTGGCTTTGAATTTTTCTCCACAGCCGGCGCAGCAGAAGTAATATTTCTTGCCGTCATGCTGGTAGACATGTTTAGCCGTGGCGGGATTCACGTTCATCCCGCAGACGGGGTCGCGTTCAAGGGCGGGACTTGGATTCGGGGCGGTCATCAGCGATCTCGGTTCATCATGGCCAACAAGAAGCGTGGCCAAGTAAAAAAAGAATACCCGATACGCCAAGGACCGGGTAAGCGTACCGGGTATTAGAGGTCAATCTTCAGTTGGCGGTTTCTATTTCTTGGGCTGGGCGGCACTCAAGGCCGACGAAGCGACCAGGTACTTGCCTTGGTCCCCGTTCAGCGGTTCGAGATCAAGCGTGAAGTTCGAAGCTCCGGTGGAGCCGCCATGTTCGGTGATCCGGGCGCGGAAGTAGTAGACCTTTCCCGGCTCGGCGGTGAAACCGTTGAAGGCCTTTTCGTTGGAAAGTCGCTTCCAGCGCGATTGCCAGTTGGCACAGAGATGGTGCTCGCCGGGTTCGACAGAGAAAGAAATGTAGGAGTTCCCTTTTCCGGCCCCGGCCCACTTTCCATCGACGCCAACGCGCAGAGTCGGGCGGCTGATTTCACCCACGACTTTGTCAAACTCTTCCACTACATAAACCAGGCTTTTGCCGGCCTCGGGCTGCGCGAGCGGCTGGCTCGGGGCGGCCTGGGCCACGAACTGGACCTCTTTGGGGCCGCAAGCGGCTTCGGCGGCGGCGAGTGGCGATTGGTCTTGCGCCAATGCAAGAGTCGAGAACAGGAGTGTCGAGAACAGGAAAGTTGCGAACAGGAGCACAACCAGAGATGCCTTCATTGAAGTTCCTCCCGCTGGTACCGCGTCGTTCGAAGTGCGGTTCTTGGGGCCAGATTCAACTGGCGAGGACCAGCTATGGCGAGTATAGGCCGAGAGGCCGGTCCACGAATGTAGAGATTTGTCGGGTTTTACGAGAAGAGGGCGCGGACAGAATGCCGTATATTGGATTCATCCGGCAACGGCCGGGGGCTTCCGACTCATTCATACCGAAGACCGAAGGGCGTGAATCCATGACTTATCTCGAAGTGGTTTTCAATTACGGGGCGATTCCGGGCGAAAACGAAATGCGGGCGATTGACGCGATGCGCGAGGTCTACGGCATCCGGCGGGTGCAATTCAACGCGAAGGAGCGCACGGTACGAGTGGAGTTCGACGCCTCGCGCATGAAACAGGATGCAGTGGCGAAACTGCTGCGCAACGCCGGGATCGATGTACGAGAGCCGGTCGCGCTGGCGTAAGGAGGGAGCTCAAGAGCTTAACCACAGAGGGCACAGGGGAATTACCCTGTGAAACCCAGTGTCCTCTGTGGTTGAGCTGTTGATTTGTTTTGGGGGGAGGGCCGACGGGGCTTGGAAGAGCAAGGGGTGCTCACAGAAAACCTCTGGCCGAAGTTATTCTCTGAAGCACCCCGTTGCGCGCCACTTCGTCTGTTCTGAGATAGTGCAAACCGCGTGCCATCCGTAAGCCGTTCAAAACAAGAGCCGCCGGGGTGTTTGCCCGAGTAGGAATTGCCCGGCCAAGGGAAAGAATTACTTCGGGCGATTTCGGCAACTGCAGGGCCAAGTATGGGCCGCAAGAAAATGAATTGGTCCCTCAAAGCCTATGCAGGCTCAGCAAGACGAAATCGGCAAGGAAAGTTGGCCGTATAGGGCTAAGCAGAGAGAGCCGGTTTTTCAAGCCAACGATTCTTCGCTATAATTGGAACTCGTTCATCGTCAGCGGGCGGCCCCTTCTGCCCATCCAAATTGCGCCCTTAGCTCAGTTGGATAGAGCGACTGGCTACGAACCAGTAGGTCGGGAGTTCGAATCTCTCAGGGCGCACCATCCTTAAAAGGTTTCCGCGACTCGATGCTGCCTCCGAGCTACCGGAGGCATTGAGGTCGGGCTTTCCGGAGTGCTGCAGGGCCGGGTTCCCGCTTCGCGCCGAGCATCACCGCGCG
Source organism: Candidatus Sulfotelmatobacter sp. (assembly GCA_049512555.1). Taxonomy (GTDB): domain Bacteria; phylum Acidobacteriota; class Terriglobia; order Terriglobales; family Acidobacteriaceae; genus Sulfotelmatobacter. The sequence goes on from JBEKWZ010000007.1 coordinate 7,281, forward strand.
TCTCGAATGAGCTATTAGCTAAGACAAGAACCCAGCACCAAAGGCAGAGCAGCAATCCCGAGGTCACAAATTTCGGGGACCAGGCCTCTCACGTTCTTGAGACAGCGTGACCGGGCTAAAGTTTGGGGCAGATGCGGCCGATAGATGTGGAATGAAAGTGGCTACGAGCGACGCCAGGAGGAAGTCGCGGATTGCTTTCCTGGACGAAGAAATGGATGAGCTTCACCGCGCCGATGGCGTTTACTGGAGAGGCGATTTTCGTAGTGATCGAACCGCCGAAGCGCAATATCGGTTTCGTCAGCAGCGCTTGAAAGCAATCCGAGAAGAACTCGCGCAGTTACGCCTGCCGTCCTAAACAAATCGGACACACCCTGGCCGTTTTACTCATCATCTCCCGTGACTTCGCAGATGCGGGTGTGCGTTTTTCTTCCAAGCTTTCTGCTAATCTCTGTCCAGCCCTGTTGTTATCTGTCAAATCGCCACCTGGAATGTCTCTCCGGGATATCGGGTAAGCGCGCCATGTCGAAGGCAAATCAGCAGCAAGATGTGTCTGTATTGTCGGCCGCCAAGCGCGGACTGGTGAATCTCACGCCCAACGATTGGGCGCTGATCGCCGATAAAGCGACCCGCATGAAATTCAAGCCGGGCGATCTCCTAGTGCACCAGGGCAAACGAACGCACGGAGTGTATCTGCTGTTGAAGGGGACAGCCGCGGTGCAAATTCCGTCGATGGGCACCCACTTGATCAATCCGGGCGAGGCGTGCGGCGAGATTTCGTTTCTGGACGAGCTGCCGGCCACGGCGAACGTGGTCGCGAAGGAAGAGGTCGATGCCTTTTATCTGGACCGGCCAACGTTGCAGTCGGTGTTTGAACTATTTCCACATCTCGGTTCCCGGTTCTATCAGTCGCTGGCGGCGATTCTCTCGCGGCGGCTGCGCGAATTGATTGGTCCGGCGCCGGACAAAATTGCGTCGGTCAAGGCGGAGCCCGCTAAGGCTGGTCCTCTCAAGAAGGAACATCCCGAAAAGGATCCGGCCAAGACCGATGCGCCAAAGACTGATCCAACCAAGGTTGATGCAACCAAGAGTGATGCAACCAGGACCGAGTCCCCGAAGAGCGATCCCGCCAAGAAAGATCCGTCCCAGAAACGCTAGCCGCGAAGAGCCGCCTAGAAAGACGAGTCTGGCAAAATCCTCCTGGAAAGACCCGCTCAGGAAAGATTGTCCTCGCATCCCGTTTCTGGCCGGAGAGTGTGCTAGCCTACAAGTCCGGCCCATGGCGCAAGGAATGCGCCCGCGAATTTGCCGCGTGGGATTCTTCTTTGGTGGACCCCGTCAATCTGCGACTGGCCCTGCTCTCGGCTGCGGTGCTGGGCTTCCGGCACGGACTCGACTACGACCACATCGCTGCCATCACCGACATCAGCAGTGTGCAGTTGAAGGCCCGCGACGCCATGCGCTATGGCCTACTTTACGTGGCTGGCCACGCGACGACCATAGCCCTGTTGGGCTCGGCGGCTGTAGTGTTCCGCATCGCCCTGCCGGCGGCCAGTGATCGCTGGGCGGAGCGGCTGGTGGGGCTCACGCTGCTGGTGCTGGGATTTTACGTGCTGGGCACGTTCTTCCGGCCGTCGTTGTTTGGTTCATCCACGCACGGTCACTCCCACCCGCGCACCCGGATTACGCTGCTCGTGAACGGAACTTTGTGGATCTACTGGCGGCTGACCCGAATTTTTGGGGGGACCAGGGTAGAAGCTCCGCAGGTCTTTAAGGATGGATACGGTTCGAAATCAACGTTCTTAGTGGGCGTAATTCACGGGCTGGGGGCAGAAACGCCGACGCAAATTCTGCTGTTTCTAATGGCGGCTAATCTGGGCGGGACGGCGGCCGGGCTGCTGGGCTTGCTGATGTTCATTGTGGGCCTGCTGGTTATGAACACCTTGATGTGCGGGGTGGCCGCGGGATTGTTCTCCGCCGATAAAGTGCTGGCGTGGTTATCGCCGTCAGGATCGCAGAATCCGCGGTCGCGCGCGCTCAGTTCCGTGCTGACCGCGGTCAGCACTCACGCTTTAGGCGGGCTTACCTTGCTGACATCCGCCTACAGCATCGTTGTAGGGGCGATCTTCCTGCTGGGATCGGCATCGAAGCTACCATCGCTAACGGGATAGCACGAAACCGCAAAAAGAGGGTTGGACTATGCAGGAGTTTGCACTCTGGCATTTTCGCTCCGGGCGAATGCCTGATGTAAGTCTTTATGCTGCAATACATTAATGAATATCCCGATTTGGCACTTCAGGTGCACTGGCAGCCGCGGGATACCACGTCTAGCGGTGTCCCTAAAAGACTCAGGAGGGTGTAAGTTATGAAGCGAGTTCTGTGGATTGCACTGCTTGCCCTTGCGCTGCCGATGGCGGCGTTTGCCAGCTCCGGTTCTTCGGTTGACTTTACGAACAGCGGCGGTACTTTGTCGGGCAGCAGCGCGGGACTATCCCTGAGCGGCTCCGAATTGATCGCGGTGAATGGCCTGAACGGTATGGGATTGGTCACAGGCGCCCTGGGCAGCCTGTCCTTCTCGACCGGGACGCTGTTGTCGGGCAGCCTGCAGATGGGCGGCACGTTTACGAGCGGCGGCTCTTTCACCATTGACGGAAACGGATTGAACGGAATTCCGTCGGGCTCGATCTTTAACGGGAGCTTCGACGGACCAGTGACCTGGACTCTGATCACCTTGGCCAATGGAACCCATAACTACACCTTGACCGGCTCTATTTCGGGCACCTGGTACAACGGGACCACAGTGTACGGAGCCAGCGTACAGCTGACCATCAACACCGGCAAGGGCTTCTTCAACGGCCGCACGACCATCTCGAGCGGCGACACCAGCATCGGCGGATCCCCGGTTCCTGAGCCGAGCACCCTCATTTTCATGGGCACTGGACTGATTGGCGTGGCCGGAGCACTGCGGCGCAAGCTGAAAGTCTAACGGTTTCAACAACCTTCCTGAATTCAAGCCCCGCCGGGCAAGGCGGGGTTTTTTCTTGTCTGCAATATAGATAGGGCTGGTTGGGCTCAGTCTCTTCCTTCCGTTACCCCGGTAATCTAAGGGCGGGGATTACCGTTGACCCGCCCGGCATAGCCTCCTTACATTGCCAACAGGGGGTTGTATGAAAGATATTCATGAGGTCCTGCGGCAAAAGCAGGCGAAATACGCCCAACTTGGTAAGCAGATCGAGATGCTCCAGCAGGCGGCGGAAAAGCTGCGCGAAGTAGCGCCGTTGCTGGCCGAAAACGACGACGACGACAACGGAGTGTTGGCCGAAGTCGACGAAGCCACTCTGGGGGATGCGATGTCCGCTAAGGCGGGCGCGGGTTCCGCAGGTGCAGCTTCTTCCAAGGCAGCCCGGCCTGCGGCTCCTCGCTGGCCCTAAACAAGCTGCGGTAAACAAGCCGCGGTAACCAAGCTGAAGTTTAGGATCCGATCGCTTTATGACCCTTCACGCACTTCTGGTATCGACCGACGACGACGCAGCTTCCGTGCTGGGCAGAGTTTTGCCCACGTTCGGCATTGCCATGGACCGCTCCAGCGAGCATGAAACCACGCTGGCGCGCATCCAGCAGCAGCGTTTCGACGCCCTGATTGTCGATTTTGACAATCCGGAACTGTCGGAAGACGTGCTGCGCCAGGCGCACAAGCTGGGTACCGAGCCCTTAAGCATTGCTCTTGTGGCCGACACCGGGAAAGTACGCGGCATCCTCAGCGGCGGGGCGCATTTTGTGCTCTACAAGCCGGTTACCGAAGAGGCCGCGAAGGCCGGCCTGCGCGCGGCTGCAGCTCTGTTGAGCCGGGAGCGGCGGCGCACGGTTCGGGTTCCAGTGCAGGCGGCAGTGGAGATCACACTGCCCGATACCCGCAAAGTGGATGGCATCTTGCTCGACCTATCAGAGAGTGGGATGGACGTATTGACGGCAGAGACCCAGACTCCGGGGGCGCTGCTGGCTTTCCGTTTTGAACTGCCGGATGGTGGCGTGAAAATCGATGCCCACGGGCAAGTCGCGTGGGCGAATCCTAACGGGCAAACCGGGGTTCACTTTCTGGATCTCCCAGAAAGCTCCACGAATGACTTGAAGGCTTGGCTGAAGGCCGCGGTCAGCACGAACGGAGCGGGCCCCAATGAAGCAGTGCCGAATTGCAAGTTGACCGACCTGAGCCTGGGTGGCTGCTACGTGCAAACCGACGCGCCATTTCCCGAGCGCGCTCTAGTTGACCTCTGCCTGAAAGCCCAGAATCTTGAAGTTCATACCGAAGGCATGGTCCGGGTTGCACATCCCGGCCACGGCATGGGAGTGGAGTTCCCTTCCCGCACTCCCGAGCAGCGCGCCCAAGTCGGTGAGCTGATCAATTTCCTTCGCAGCTGTCCGGCCACCATGCTGGAAATGAGCATTTCTCCGCGCGCCCTGGTCGCCGACCTGACCCAGTTCGAACCGGGAGAAAAGAAAGCCGACGAGTCCGGCGAAGAACTGGAAGATCATCTGCTTGAACTGCTGCGCCGCGGTACCTCGTTGCAGCAGGACGAATTTCTCTCCGAGCTTCAGCATCAGCGCAGCCCGGAAGAAACCTCCGTCTAGTTTTTCATCCTTTCACTGATTCTGCATCCCCGTTCCCACTTCCGCGCCTCTTTCTTCGCATATCCTTCTCCGCATATCTGTCAACTTTCGATCTTTTAATGTTTCTGTGAAAAAAAGCCTCCCGCAGTAGGTCGTGGGCAGATAATGTTCGAGGGTCGAAGCAAGCGGGCGGTACGGTGGTCGGGAACGATAGGAACGGGAGGCTTCCGCGGCGGTGAACTTCCGAAGAATTGAAGGACCCGGGCCCCGTCTTTGACACGAGCCCTTCAATCTTCGTGGTCTGTTCCACCCCAATACGAATACGTTAGTCGAACTCCATTGCATGATGGTTTCAGCCGTGTTAAATGTGGGTTAAATCTGGGCTGTTAAATCTGGCCGTATTCTCTGGTGCGCGAGCATCGAATTTTTGGCGGCAAGGGGTGGCTCTGGGAAACATCGGCGCGGCGGGGCGTCCATTGAGCGAGCGGGCTGGGCACGATGGTTCTGTAAATCTGCGCCCTGAAAACGAGCAGCAGGCGGCGTCGCTGCTGTGGTCGCCGTTGCTCGCGATTGCGGCTGCGGCCTTTGCCGTGGAAATCCCTTTCTTCTTTCTGGGTACGCCTTCCGGACACGACGTTGAGTTTCATCTCTATTCCTGGCTCGAAGCGCTGGGGCAATGGAAGCACGGAAATTTCTTCCCCCGCTGGGCCGCGCTCGCCCATTTCGGCTACGGCGAGCCGAGGTTTATTTTCTATCCGCCTGCTTCGTGGACCCTGGGAGCGGCGCTGAGCGCGGTCTTCCCGTGGACCCTGGCATCCTGCATTTACATATGGATCGCGCTGGTGGCGGCGGGCGTGTCGATGTTCGTGCTGGCTCGGCGATGGCTCGATCCAGGAAGATTCGGCCGGCGCGATGCCATCTTCATCGCGGTGCTCTATGCGGTGAATCCCTATCATCTGGTGATTGTGTACTGGCGCAGCGCGTTTGCCGAACTGCTGGCGAGTTGCCTCGTGCCTGTGTTGCTGTTGCTCGCGCTGAAAGCTGCAGATAAAGCTGCAGGACTGAGAGCGATGGTGCCGCTGTCGCTGGTGCTGGCAACGGCATGGCTGACCAACGCTCCGGCCGCAGTCATGATTCACTACTCGCTGGCGCTGCTGCTTGTGTTCCTCGCGTGGCAGCGGCGTTCGGCCCGGCCGCTGCTTGTGGGAGCGGGTGCAGCGGCGCTGGGGGCGTGCCTGGCGGCGTTCTACCTCCTGCCGGCGATCTATGAGCAGCGCTGGATCGACATTGCCCAAGCCGTGTCAGCGGGCTCGCGCCCGGCGGACAACTTCTTATTCATCCATACAACCGACGCCGATCACGATGCGTTTAATCGCGTCATCTCGTGGGTCGCGATTTTCGAGATAGCGGTGACTTTTGGCGCAGCGTGGGCTGCGAGGCGGTGGCGCGAAACCAGGCGCGAACTCTGGAATGTCCTATTGGGCTGGGCGATCGCCTGCAGCGTGCTGATGTTTCCGGTGGCGGGATTGCTGTGGAAGATTCTGCCGAAAATGGAGTTCATGCAGTTCCCGTGGCGCTGGCTGCTGTGCCTGAGCATGCTCTTTTCCATATTCGTAACGATGGTGACGCCGGCGGGCGCGCGGCGCTGGTGGTGGCGCGGTGTTGTGTGCGTGGTCTCGATCGCGATCGTGATCACAGCGTGGCATCGCGCGCAGTCCCCGTGGTGGGACAGCGCCGCCGACCTGCGCGAAATGCAGGACAACATGGCAACCGGCCCGGGGTATCAGAGCGTGGGCTACGAGGGGGTCGACGAATACACGCCGCTCGGCGCCGATCCGGCTGCGATCGACACGGACGCGCCCAATGTAACGGTCGATGGCGCGGCGAATGCCGAACTTCAAATTCACATCGACCGCTGGGATGCGGAGTCACGTGCGTTTACTGCGGACATGCCGGCGCCCGGCCAGTTGGCGCTGCGGCTGTTTCAATATCCGGCGTGGCGCGTGGAAGTGAACGGGCACGCGGTAGAGGCGTCGGCCCGGCCGGGGACGGGGCAGATGCTGGTTCCAGTCGGTGCGGGGTTGAATCGCGTGCAGATCAGCTTCGTGCGAACATGGGATCGCGCGCTGGGAGGATGGATCTCCGGGATCGCTGCGATCTCGGGGGTTGGATGGATTCTGCTTCTTCGTCCGCGACAGCCAGTTGCATAGGTCCTTCGCTTCGCTCAAGATGACAACATAGTTTTGTTGGCTGGTCCACCGTTATGCGTCCACCGCTATGTGGCAAATTCTGATTGCCACTTCGAATCCGGGGAAGCTGCGAGACTTCGCGGGGGCGGCTGCGCCGCACGGAATAGATATTGGCAGCATTCCGAACTTCACTTCCCTGCCGCCCGTGGTTGAAGACGGACTCACCTTCGAAGAGAACGCGCGCAAGAAAGCGGAAGAATACAGCCGCCACGCAACCGGAGAAATCGTGGTGGCCGACGATTCCGGGCTGGAGGTCGATGCGCTGCACGGTGCGCCGGGCGTGCATTCGGCGCGCTATGCGGCAGATCAACCCCATCTGGCCGACGAAAATACGGATGACGAGGCTAACAACGCACGCGTGCTGCGCGAACTGCGGAATGTTCCGCCGGAAAAGCGCACCGGACGTTTCGTCTGCGTGCTGGCCGCGGCGCGCGATGGAGAGACTCTCGCCACGTTTCGCGGGACGGCCGAAGGAGTGATTCTCGACTCTCCCCGCGGCACGGGCGGTTTCGGGTACGATCCGCTATTTTATTTTCCACAGATTCAAAAGACGTTTGCCGAACTTAGCGCCGAGGAGAAGGCGCGCTACAGCCACCGGGGCGCGGCGTTTCGGATGTTGCTGGAGTGGTGCGATGGAGCTCGCTAGAGATTTCAGAGGAAATCAAAGTCAAGAGCAGCGGGCAAGAGTGCCCGCTCCACACAACCTTCCTTGACTTCACTTCTCTCGCCGCACGATAATGTCAGGTTCTTTTCTCATCACCGAACTCATAAGGAGCGCTACGTGGCGTCAGCCAGTTCTTCTGCTCCCGCTATAAGACCGGGCGTGGCTCCGTTGCGAGCGGGGAAGGGATATTCGTTCGTTCTGCGCCGGTTGCATTCCCTTTCGGGGATCGTGCCCGTCGGCGCGTTCCTGTTTGAACATATTCTGATTTCGAACTCGACCACGCTGAGTGGTCCACATGCCTACGAGCGCCAGGTCAGCTTTCTGGCGAACCTCCCTCTCGTTTTTTTCCTGGAATTGTTCGGGATCTGGCTGCCGATTGCGTTTCACGCGCTCTACGGCTTCTACATCTGGTATCGCGGCGACGGAAACGCGATCGCGTATCCCTGGACGGGCAACTGGATGTACACCGCGCAGCGCTGGACGGGCGGCATCGCCTTCGCCTATATCCTGTGGCACACCTACACCATGCGGTTCACCGGCACCGATCTGCATGACAGTCCGTGGGCTTCGTTTGGCAAGGTGCAGCACGAAGTTTTTCAGACGCCTTTCTTTCTGTTTTACCTGTTGGGGTTGATCGCGGCTTCGTGGCACTTCGCGTATGGCATCTGGCTGTTCTCGGCGAAATGGGGAATTGTTTCGGGCGACAAAGCGCAAAAACGTTTCCTGGCGCTGTGCTTGCTGTTTTTCTGCGTTTTGTCAGGCGCTGGTTTGGCAAGCCTGATAGCGCTCCGCTCGCGCCCCCAGCAGCCTTTCGAGCCCGGGACCGCGGGAAACAGTCAAATTACAGAAAGCCGGTAAAGCAAGAATGGCAGCGACTCCGAAAATTATTGTTGTGGGCGGCGGCCTGGCGGGATTGGCCGCGGTCATCAAGATCGCAGAGATGGGCGCGAGCGTCGACCTGTTCTCCATTGTGCCGGTGAAGCGCTCGCATTCAGTGTGCGCGCAGGGCGGAATTAACGCGGCGAAAAATCTGAAAGGCGAGGGCGACTCGACCTGGAAACATCTTGACGACACGGTCTACGGCGGCGACTTCCTCGGCAACCAGCCTCCGATTAAAGATATGTGCGAGGCTGCGCCCGGAATCATCGACCTGCTCGACCGCATGGGCGTGCCGTTTAACCGCACTCCGGAAGGGCTGCTCGACTTCCGCCGTTTTGGCGGAACTTTATACAACCGCACGGCGTTCGCCGGCGCGACTACGGGCCAGCAACTTCTTTACGCGCTCGATGAACAAGTGCGGCGCTATGAATCCGAAGGCAAGGTCAAGAAATACGAGCACTGGGAGTTTCTCTCGGCCGTGCTCGATAGTCAGAAAGTGTGCCGCGGCATCTGCGCCATGGACCTGCGGTCGATGGGAGTGCGGACGTTCCCCGCCGACGCGATCATCATCGCGACCGGCGGCATTGGCGCGATCTTTGGCAAGTCGACAAATTCGGTTGTCTGCACGGGATCCGCGCAGTCCGCGTTGTATCAGCAGGGCGCTTATTATGCCAACGGCGAATTCATTCAGGTCCATCCCACCTGCATCCCGGGCGAAGACAAGCTGCGGCTGATGTCGGAGTCGGCGCGCGGCGAGGGCGGACGCGTGTGGGTGCCGAGGACTCAAGGCGACAAGCGCGATCCGAAGGCCATTCCAGAAAAGGATCGTTGGTACTTCCTCGAAGAGTGGTATCCGAAGTACGGCAATCTGGTGCCGCGCGACATCGCTACGCGGGCAATCTTTAAGGTCGTCTACGAACACAACCTCGGCATCGACGGTAAGCCGATGGTCTATCTCGACCTGACCCACATCGACCGCAAACTGCTGGACAAAAAGCTGGAAGGCATTCTCGAAATCTACGAGAAGTTTGTGGGCGACGATCCGCGCGACACGCCCATGAAGATTTTTCCCGGCATGCATTACACCATGGGCGGGCTATGGGTCGACTTCAAGCAGGCGACCAACGTGGCCGGAATTTTTGCGGCGGGCGAGTGCGAATATCAGTATCACGGGGCCAACCGCCTGGGCGCGAACTCGCTGGTGTCGTGCATCTACGGCGGCGGCATAGCCGGGCCGAACGCGGTGAAATATGCGCGCGGGCTGCAAGCTTCGCCTGACAGCAACGGATGCTTCGCGGCCGAGCAGAAGCGACAGGAAGAGATCAACTCGAACTTGATGAAGGCTGAGGGCACAGAGAATCCGGTGAAGTTGTGGCGCGAACTGGGCGAGTTGATGACGAAGGACTGCACCGTTATTCGTTACAACAAGGCCTTGCAGCAAACCGACGGCAAGCTGGTCGAGATGCTGGAACGTTATCGCAAGATCAACTTGAGCGATCGCACGCAGTGGGCGAATACGACGGTGGTGTTTGCGCGGTAGCTTTACAACATGCTGCAAC